>CANRZC010000013.1 GCA_947644185.1 uncultured Acetatifactor sp. | reverse complement strand
ATGCTTAGGGGTTGCTTTTACTATGGCAAAGTGGAATTTACTTTGTCAATCAACCCTGCAGTTTAGAAGTCAACGTCACATTTTCTTTCGCCGTTAGATAATCAATCAGCTCCCCGAAAAAAGCCCCCGCAGGCCGGGGATGTCCGGCCTGCGGGGGCTTTTTGATTTATGTATTATTCTTCCTCTAATCCCATGAGTCGGAAATTATCAATGTCCACATTACACAGAAATCCCCGTACTCCTGCACTTCCACAGAGGAAGGGACTCTCCTGATCCTCATATTCCAGGCAGAGCTCATCCCCCACATAGACACGTATGACGCAGCCCTCCACCACCGCCTTCATGTGGTATGTTTCATTTACGGCAAATTCCATGGGCACATCCACCAGTTGTTCCCGGCCATAATTGATTTTTAGAAGGCATAGACCGTTTCGTGTCATCCCTGCATAATATCCCTGGGCAAAATAAGTCCCTTTGACAGCATCGTCACCAGCACCCCCTTTGGCCGGATTTCTCACCCGGAACAGCAATCCTACATCCATGTCTTCATCCAATGGCGTAATATCTGCCTCCACACTGTAGTCTCCATAATTCTCACTTCCGTACAGCCTCTTCCCCACTGGGCGGGAGGGATCTGAAAGCTTCAGCACACCGTCCTGCACCCGCCAGGTACCATCCGCATAGAGTAACGCCTCGTCCGCCAGAGTGTCATATTCCACCAAAAGAGGTTCCACCTCCTCATAGGGAAAAACGGTAAATTCCCATACCTCCATGGGCCCTGACTCCAGCTCCAGCTTTAAGACATGTGTCCCTTTTTCCAGTCTAACCTGCTGCAGTGGGGTGGTGTTATAGTCCCCGCCCGTGCCTTTCACCGCTACAGCCTGCGGCAGAATGTCTGCGCCATCCATGTAAATACGGTATTTCGCCTCTTTCTCTGCGACATACACCAAAAAGATTTGATAGAGTCCGTCCGCATCTACCCGAACCATATACTCCGCACTGCTGCCCGCTGTGCCAAGCAACAGGCTCCTACTCCCCTCTGTCTCCTCAGACAACCTGGCCCCCTCAGACAGAGAAACCGCATGGATGCCTTGAACTGTCCCAGGCAGGGGCTTCTCATAGGTACAGGCGCTGTCCCCGCCTGCCGCGCTGCCAGCCCCCATGTACCCAAAGCAGCCCTCACATCCTTTTGCAAAGTACCCGAAGGCCCCCTCTTTCAGCCCACAGCGGAAAGTTCCCACAGCTTTGTCCTGAAAGTATAAGGTATACGTCCCCTCTTTTTTCTCCACCTGAAAGGTCTGGCTTACCCCAAAGTCCACCGGCTCCCCAAAGCTTTCCGGCAGCGCCATCTCATATCCAGTCTCCTTTCCGGCCTCCACAGTGGTGACCCAGACTTTTCCGCTGGCTAAGTCAATCTGGAATGCACCGTAGTTCTCTTCATCTGTATAATGAAAATAGCCGCCTATTCTTCCCTGCTTTGCCAGTGAATACAGATTGTACTCTGCCGTGAAGGTATCTCCCAGCGATCCAAGGCTGATGACCTGACTTCCTGCGGTCAATAACAGCCCCCCATCCGCCCCTAAGTATTCCGCAACCTGAGCCTCTCCCTGGACTTCCCAGTCCGCCAGTTCCTCTTCCTCCTCAAAGTACGAGGTCACTGCCGGAAAATCCGGCATCTGTTGCCCTGTCAATGTCGGTCCCAGGATATCCATTTTGTCTCCATTGAAGACAATCCTGTCAATGTTCATCTCCCGCTTTGGCATACCCTCTCTGGCACGTCCAATTAGCGTGTGGTACACAATATAATAGCTGTCCAGATCCGGCCCTTTGACCGTGGAGCTATGTCCAATGCCATAGGTATCCCCCAGGGTATGGATCAGTACAGGATTATCCTTCGAGGGTGCAATCCGCTCAAAGCTGTCCCCCACTGCGTAATTGATGCGGTATCCCTTGCTGAACACATGATTTCCCGTGTATGTCATATAGTACCGACCGTCATGCTTGATTGTCATGGCTCCCTCTGTCCAACCACTCATGGAAGTATTGGTGGCCTTAGAGACTGGGCTTACCTCATTGGGTGCCGTCATTTCGTTTGCCAGGATACAGTTGTCACCAGCATGGAGGAAGTACCATTTCCCATCGTCATCCATGAATACTGAGCCGTCTATGGAAAGTCCGAAATTGTCCGAATCCACTAAAAACGGTCCTGTGGGGGATGGGCTCTTCAAAACATAATGTCCATTGCCCCCTGGAGAGGTATACATATAGAAGTCTCCATTGTAGTATACCACCTCAGGCGCGTAGGCTCCTTTTGTAATCTCCTCCGTACAGCATAGTCCCTGATAATCCCAGTTCACCAAATCCCTTGATCGGAAACACTTGACGCCCACTTCCGTGTCCCTTGTGCTCATGTACAGATAGTATGTGCCATTGTACCGCATCACAAAAGGATCTCCGGTACCGTAGTCGTACCAAGCGTCTTCCCGCACACTGGCAATCGGGTTCTGCAGATATGTCTGTCTCTCTCGCTCTGTGGTCTCTTTCATCCCTGCCTCCGCTTCTGCCGCTTTCTGCTCTACATCTTCCTGCTCCATAGGGTCCTCCTGCCCCGCAGCTTTCTGCTCTGTACCGTTCTCCTCTGAAGCTTCTTCTCCCGCACTCCCTTGCCTTGTGGTACCGCCCGGGACTGATTCCTCATTCCCACAGGCGCACAGCACTGCTGTCAGGACACAGGTTGCAATCAGTATCATCCCTTTCATTCCCTTTATCCTCATATGCCCTCCTGCCATACACGCCTCCCACCTATTCCATCACTTGATTCCGGAATACGCCATGGTATTCATCACATTGCTCTGGAGGATAATGAACAGGACGATATTGGGCACGAACATGATCAGTGCTGCCGCCGCAGAGATTCCCTGCCCCGCCACAGAGGCATTGGCATTGATCAACGTGTTCATATAAAAGGCCAGCGTTCGCATGCTCTCCCTGGTAGTAAACATATTAGAGGTTTCCAGATTCCCCCACACCTGTTGGAAAGACAGGATGCACACAGTAGCCAGAGCTGGCTTGATCAGAGGCAGAATCACCACCCGGTAGATGGTAAATTTGTTCGCCCCATCCATCACTGCTGCCTCCATCAGCTCATTTGGCACCTGATCGATAAACTGCTTCACCAAAAACATCCCCACGGGCATGGCAAGCAAAGGAAGGATATGGGCCAGATAGGTATCCATGATATGGAGCTTGTCGATGACCAGATATCTGGGAATCAGCACCGCTGCAGGCACGAACATCATGGACAGGGTATTGATCTCAAAGAGAAGATTTTTCCCTCTGAATTCCAGCTTTGACAGAGCAAAGCCCGCCATGGAGCCCACAATCATATTTGCCAAAACCACCAGCACCGTCACTAGAATGCTGTTGAATGCATATCTTCCCACGGATACCACCGAGCCTCCGGACACTTTCGCCAGATTTCTGAAATTGTCCGTAGTGGGAGACTTCACGAAGAATTTCGGCGGAAACGCGTACAGCTCGCTTAAGGGCTTAAAGGCGTGGCAGATGATATAGACAATGGGCAGCGCCATGAAAAGTGCCAGCGGTATCAGCACTATATAAAATTTAATCTGCCCCCTGTGGAACCCCTTTGGATTTATCGTGACACCTTTCATGACAACCTCCTCTTTCTTGCGGGCTCTGCCGGTATCTTCTCCGGCAGAACCCTACATTCCAAATCGCAAAGAAAATCTCAGACTTGTTACTTCGCGTGGTTCGCCAGCCACTCGTCTTTCAGCTCATTGGCTTTCTGGGTCAATTCCGCGGCGATATCTGCCGGTGCTATCTCTCGGTTATCCAGTTTGGCCCAAATTTCATTTTCGTCCATCCACGCAGACATCTCATCGTATCCAGGCGCCACACTGGTGGTACTGGAGACGATATTCGCCTTCTCCAGGTGGTCGTACAGGGCTAAGAAGTCCTCCCTGTCCGTAAAGCTCTTCACTGCGGCCCAGGCTTCACTGTTGCTTGTGACCGGCATTCTGGAAATGGCGGTAAGCCCTGCCTCCTTGTATCCCTCATAACGGTTCAGCACGCCTTCCTTGCCCCAGGAAGTCCACTTCTGCAGCTCCCATGCCTCCCTGGGATGCTCTGTGTTGGCGGAGATGACACCGTAGTCAACCACTGCCATCTCTGCGCCAGAGGGGCCTGCTGGCTGAGGATAGTACAGGAACTCGCAGCCGGACTGTTGGGTGTAGGCATCCTCAAATGCCGCGATGGTCCAGCTCCAGTCAAAATGCATAGCGCTTCTTCCAAAAGCGGGAGGCCATGCACCCTCATCGCCTAAATAACGCAGCTTATCCTCTGCGGATTCCCATTCCAGGGTGTCGTCATCGATCCAGTCGTACTTTAAGTTCAACGCGTCCACCCAAACCTGGTCGAAATGGTACTCCTCTCCGTCCCATCCCCGGTTGGAATATCCCTCGTACAGCGCGGGGAAGTAGTCAATGTAGTTAGGGTTGGAGGTTCCGAAATAGAACTCCTCCGGATGGGTGATGCGCTGCGCAATCTCCTTGAACTCATCCATAGTCCAGTCATAGGAAGGCAGTGGCTCATTATACTTCTCAAAGTAGGTCTTGTTTAAAAATACCAGATAGGGGAACATAACCGTGGGCATGCAGTAGAGCCTGCCGTTGAGTCTTGCGTTCTCTACCATCTCCGGATAGACTTCCTTTGCATCCGGATCCGCCTCATAATAATCCGTCACATCCAGGGCCCACTCGTTGGCCACTGCATTGGTGGCGCTGAACACCCAAAATACGTCCGGCAGACTTCCCGTAGCCGCCATGGAGGTCAAACCGTCATTCCAGGTTCCCTGGTCAATGGTGACGAACTCCACATGAATATTGGGATAGGCTTTCTCGAATGCCTCAATCTGCTTATCCTTCGCCTCTGTCTCGCCTTTTTCCGCCAGGCCCCAGCAAGCGTAGGTCAGCGTGATCTCCTCTGTGGTCATGGGCGGCAATCCGTCCGTACTCTCTGCTTCCTCGCCCTGGTTTTCCGAGGCTGTGTCCGCGCTCTGTTCTTCTTCGCTTCCCGCGCTCTCCTGTGTGGTACTCTCCTGGTCCTTGCTCTCTTGACTCTGCGCAGAGTTGTTCCCGGAATCAGAGTTCCCACAGCCTGCGGCCGCTGCCGTCATGGACAATACCAATGCCAACGCAATTGCTTTTTTGGTTTTCATAAAAACCCTCCTTTAAAATAATTTTTTCGTAACATCTATTCTGCCAGGCTTCCATGGGAGACTTTATGTGCGCAAAGGTTCCCCCATAGGAAAACTGTTCAGGCATATCTCATTCGCCGGTGATACCGGTTCTGTCAATTCCCTCCACGAAATATTTTTGCAGACAGAAGTACAGAATCAACAGCGGCAGAATCGTGATAACTGTGGCTGCCATCTTAATGGCCTCATTTGCCACGGATTCCCCCATGACTGAGGCTCCCCAGCTAGCTACCTGCTGCACCCTCTGCTTGTACATAGCGTCGAAATTCTGCAGTTCCAGAAGCATGGTGCTCACTTTGGTGGTATCCCCGATATTATTGCCATTTAAGTACAGTGCGGTAAAATATGTCTCGTTCCAGTACCATACAAAAGAAAATAGAAAGCTGATAATGAACGCGGGCACTGCCAGCGGCACTGCAATTCCGAAAAATATTCTCGCCTCGCTGGCTCCGTCCACCCTGGCCGCCTCGTCCAGGGACAGCGGTGTTTGGCGGAAAAACTGCATGAAAATCAGCACAAATATGGCACTCTTAGTCCCCTGTCCCAGAATGGCGGGATATATCAGAGTCTTTAATGTCCCTAACAGCCCGTAATCCGAAAACATCACATAATTGGGCACCAGCAGCACATAGGGCGGCACCACGAAAGTGAGAATCAGCAGGGCCATAATCAATTTTTTAAAGGGCACCTGGTATCTGGCAAGTCCGTATCCGGTCAGGGCACACACCGCTGTCTGGGCCAGGGCTGGAAACAATGCCCCTACTACAGAATTGGTCAGGGTCTCTTTCACCCGCATCACATCCAGGGCTTCTCTGTAATTGTCAAAGGTGATGGCAGTAGGCACCCATTTCACTGCTGCATCCAACAGATCCGGAAGCCCCATCAGACTGGTGACGAACATGCTCAGCACTGGATACAGATACACAAACCCAATGGATATCAGAAGGACGTAGATCGCCCCCTTGAACAGCCATCCTCTGTGGCCCGGCCGTCCCAGCAGCCTGGCCCGCCATGTAAAATACGGTCCCATGAACTTGTCTTTCATCCTCTCCCTCCTCTCCTTCCCTGCTTCCTTGCAGGCTTTATTTCTTTCTCCCCCCGGCCGAACAGGAAATAGCACAGGGCGATGATAGCAAGAATACATATGGTATACAGCCACGCCATTGCGGAGGCAATTCCGAAGCCCTTGCTGGCATTGAGCATATTGCTGCGGATGAGATCAATCACCTCATTTAATTCAGAAGTGGCCAAAAATACCGTTACATAAATGCTGTTGATCAAGATCATACCCTTGATAGATGGCAGCACAATCTTCCAGAAAGACACCCAGGAGGAGGCGCCGTCCATGTAGGAGGCCTCATACAAAGTACCATCTATTTTCTGCAATCCCGCCAGGAAAATCAGGGTGGGCACCCCGGAGTACCACAAAATCAGCAGCAATTCCCCAAACAAATCCGTCACAGGCTCCTGCAAAAATTTGGGAACCACTTCCTCTATCATCTCATAGAGTCCATACTGCTCTATCAGCGGAATGGTAGTGGAACCGGAACTGATCAGCATCTGCATCACCGGCCCGCTGACTACGATAATCGGCAGGAAGAACAGGGTCCGGAAAAACCCTTTCCCCTTAACGGACTGGTTCAACAGAATGGCAATCACCAGGGAAAAGACCAGAATCAAAGGTAGCTGCAGGACGATCTCTTTCAGGAAATTCAGGAGTCTGTCTACGAAATAGGCATCCTTTAAAAAGATATCCTGATAATTGCCCAGCCCTACATAGTTCATCTTCCTCCCTGAAGCTGTGATGGTCACATTGTTGAGGCTGTAGTTTACAGCCTGCATCAAGGGCGACGCAAAGAAGACGCAAAACCCCACCAGCCACGGCGTTACGAACAGCAGTCCTACCAGGCTCTTCTTTCGAGACATGGTCATATGAAACCCGCCTTTTTTGTCTGCTCTGGCCACTGTCTCATTCTTTGTCTGCAATCTGTTCATTTATATACCCCCACGCCCGCTGTAGCAGGCATTGTATGAAAGTCTGACATCAGACTGTAAGAACAGGCAGGAACGCTCTCACCCTGATAGTTGTAATCGGTATCTCCATAATTGACTACAATAGAGATTCCATTCTCATACTCCACCAAAACCACCTGACTGTCCAGATAGGTATGCCCTGCGATGCCCACTCCCTCCACCTGTCTTAAGATCTCTCCAATTTCCTTGTCATACCGCAATATTTTCTCTTTCAGCACGGAGAATTCCGAGGTGTATACATAAGCGGAGTTTGTATTGCGAAGCTCCACCGGAGCCTCTTTGGTCAGGAGGAAAGAGGGGTAAGCCCCATATTCCAAAAGCTTCAGGAAAAATTCCTTTTCGTTGGCCTCGAAGTTCGTGTAGGAGGCCCAGTAGGGCACGTATCCCCGCAGTACCATGGGCAGAAAGGGAATCTCTCTGGCAATCATGTTGTACTTTGAAGTGGTCATGGGCATGGCGTAATACGCCGCCATATCCTCCCACAAATATACATTGGGGGCAGTCATTCCTATCTGCGCAAACTTAAGCCTCTCGATTGCCTCTTTCTGCTGCATGGCACATTCCTCCCTGGTATAGGTGACGCCGGAAGAATAATAGGAATACACATTGTCTGTCACACCCTCTATGCCTATCCAGGACAGGGCTGTATCCTTGTACTGCTTTGTAAACCGCTCCATCATCTCTGCCGTCCTGCCCGGGGTCATGTAGTACATGGTCTTGAACAGCTTCTGGTTTGTGGGCGTCTCCACCAGGGTCTGGCTCACAGACTTGACGATATCGGTGGTGGTATTGTACATCCTGTCCGGATTGGCCAGGAGGAAGTCCTGCTGTAAGACCAGGTCACTTCCCCTTTCCGCCCATTTCTCCAGGAAATCCTCCAGCTCTCTCTTCGATCCCAGGCTGGATTCTATCCCAAATTCGCCACTCCCGTAAGCCCTGGTGATACCGTCCTTCTGCCATCCGAAATATACGGGCACCATATCCCGAAGGCCTTCGTCCCAAAGCTCCCCCAGAATCTCATCCACATCTGTCAGAGTGGTCATGGGCACCAGTTGGTCAAAGAGAAACCACTTTTTAGAATCAGCCCCTAAGAAATCCAGTTTGATCCCAAAGGAGTCCTCCTGCTTTCGCAGTGTTCCCTGGTCCGTCAGATACTCCTGACAGACCTTCGCTAAACCGGCGTAGCTTGCCCTTTCGCCCTCTGTAAACAGGTACCGCACCCCCATATCCCGAATATCCCCCTTGGTCTCCACCGCAGGGACACCGCTGGATTTCGCCGTCTGGCGGGTATAAATCTCTCTCACCAGGAATTTGGCCGTCACCCAGTTGTAGGGTGTGGTCACACCGTTTGGATATGCCACTAACTGGGCATTGTAATCCCCCTCTGTGATGATCCCTAAGAAACCCTGCTCTTTCTGGGTATACACCATCCCCCACACCGGCAGCGATATGGTCTGGGGCTCTGTTACCACCGGCACATTGTACCTGCTGGAGGAGACAGGATCTATGCCTACATTGCCGCCGTAAATCCTCTTTGTATACGGCGTCTTGAATTTCCCATGATTGTCCGCCAGGTCGATGATAGCACCCACACCCTCCGGAATCACCATGTAGCCTTCCTCCTCTCCAGGAAGATTCGCGCCCATCATGGGATAGAGATAGACTGCGCCTAACAGATATTCCTCCCCCTCTTC
Source organism: uncultured Acetatifactor sp. (assembly GCA_947644185.1). Taxonomy (GTDB): domain Bacteria; phylum Bacillota; class Clostridia; order Lachnospirales; family Lachnospiraceae; genus Acetatifactor. The sequence goes on along the minus strand of CANRZC010000013.1, from coordinate 8,319 downwards.
TATGGAATCCCCGGGGACAAAGACATACAGTCCATCCTCCTCTATTCGGACCTGGAGTTGCATCCGAAAGTCATAGACTTCATAACTTAGATCCACGTCAAAACCATCATCGTAATACTGAATTTTCATATCTGGTTTTTCATTGCATATCGATACGGACACCGGAATGGTGGAGCCGCCCTGGTAAAATTCCAGGGTAATGCCGGAATTGCACAAGCCCCTCCAGATATCGTTACCGTCTTCGTAGTTCTGCACGCTCTCCCAGCCCATCCCTGAGGTCCGATCCAGCACTGTAACCCCCAGGGTATCCTGGTCAAGAAGCAGCCTGTATCTGTCATTTCCCATGTCCCGCTTCTCATTGGGCACGATTTCATGGACGCCTCCGATTTCTGCAGCCGATACAAGAAGAGGCAGGGCGAACAGAAGAACCAACACAGCCACTGCCCACAGGAATCCATATCTTCTATATAAGCCTTTGTCTGACAAAAAGCTGTCCAATCTGCCTCTATCTGCCACGGTAGTACACCTCCTTATAAATCCCTGTCAGGAAATCCCCCACCTGCTTCATCAAGGCAAACAGGATAAAGCCCGCAGCCACCAGAATAAGCATGGTGAACAGTGTGAGAAAGATGCTGACAAAGGTCTCTCTGTAGGTATAGCATTGTATCTCCTTGATACAGAAGTAAATCAGTATCCCTGTCCCCGCCACCAGGATGAAATTCAACATGCTGATCAGGAAGCTCTCATTGTAGGTGAGCACATGGCTCAGCACGAACACCAACGGTTTTAAGAAGAGATATGGCATGAAGCAGTAGATAAAGGAACAGTAATTCTGCTTCAGGGTGGCCTCCCCGTCCCGGATGGAACAGATCATGTGGTTGCAGACCACGAACAGGAGCATGACACCCAGCGTCCGCACCAAATCTCCTCCAATGTCATACTGTCCGTCCGGCACGGTCTTGAACAGAAAGCCGCAGCTATATTTATTGATTACAAACAGCAGGAAGAATAACAGGTACACCACGGTGGCCGTAGCCACGGACACTTTCTGCTCATTCTTGATACCGTAGAAAGCGTCTGCGGGATTTTTTATCACATATTTCAAGAATCCCAACTCCCTTGCCCCCCGGGTATGGGCCAGCCTGTGCAAAACTTTTTTCACCTGTCGGATCCCCGGGATGCGGTCTCCCCATCTGCTGTACACCTTTCCCAGAATCACAAACAGCACAAGAATCCAGAACACAGCCACGATATTCTCCCGGAGCCATTTGTTGCGGATTTGCCAGAAAGCGCTGGAATAGGTGCTTCCCGCCCCACCCAGTCTAGCCGCCTCCATGGCGCCGCTGTAATCCTCCAGCTTGTACTGGGCCTGAGCAATCCCCCGGTAGGCGTAATCGAATAGGCCATTCTGTCTCAGCACCTGCTCCCAGGGCTCCCTGCTCTCTGTGTACAGTCCCTCCTGGTACAATGCCAAGGCCTGGTGTACTGTGTCTGCGTATTCCGTAGGATTGAAGACAGTAATGTCTCCCCGTCCGGAATCCAATACGTAGAGACGGCTCCTGGCGTCCACTGCTATGGCCTCAGCGGTGATAAATAGCCCCATCCTGTTATTGCCATCGTCTATGCCGCCAAAATGGAAGATCAACTCGCCATCACGGGTGTATTCATAAATGTATCCCTGTTTGGATACCGTGAATATATTGTCTATATTCCCCACAGCCACATCCGCCACCAGCGCATCTGTCTCCACCTGGCCGAACATATTGTTCCCTGCCATATTGAACTTTTTCAAGCCGTCTCCACCCGTCCCCTGGGTCACGGTGTAAATCAGCCCTGTGCTGTCCATGTCGATGTTGCAGGCGGAGGGCGGCACGCTTTTCTGCATGCTCTTTCGCTGTTCCTCAGTAAACACCACGCGTCTGATGCGGTTGGCCAGGGACAGATAGGTCTCATTGGCCCCAAAGTACCCGTAGAAATCCCCATAATCAGAAATGGTGAGGATTCCCTCCGCATTGCCCTCTGACAGCGCGTAGATAGTGCCGGAACGGTTCACCACCAGTTTAGAGGGCGCATACTGTGCAGACTTCCCAAACAGGGGACTCACCGGTGTCCCGAACTCTTTCACCGGGCTGCCCTCCTCGGTGAACACCAGTATCTTCTTCGCCTTTGGATCGGCCACATAGACCAGCCCATCCTCTGTCACGAACACCCCTGTGGGAGCCTCCAGTCCCTCTGTTATCTCCCGGAGATACTCTCCCTGTAGGTTACACACCAGTATCCGCTTATTTCCGGTATCGGCAATATACATCTCCTCCCGCCCTGAGATAAAGAGATCCGAGGGCTTCCGCATCTGCTCCTCCCCGATCTTGTCCCAGAGCCCCCCTGGGATATAGCCGTCCACCGTTCGCACCGGATAGCCGTCCTTATCTATCGTAAGGGATGTGTAGGGGGCTCCCTGCGCGCTGACTGTCACAGGGCGCCCTAAGAAGAGCAGGCACGCCGCACACAGTAAGACACTTCTTATCCTATTGCCCTTTACCCTCATCCTCCATACCTCCTTTAGTCCTCTCGAAATACCCTGCCAGCCACTTTGGAGATCCCATAGACCCCTATGAGCAGCACCACTGAAACCGCAGACGCATACCCCATCTCATATCGAATGAAGCCGTAGTCCTCAATGTGATTCACGATGAGCTGTCCCGCGTAGGCCGGCGTGGGGTTGGAGCCGCTTAAGCTCACACCAATGGCCCCGGCAGAAAAGGTATTCACCACCGCCATCACCGCCGCAAACATCATCTGAGGCTTCATCTGGGGAATAGTAATATAGAAGATCTCCTGGAACCTGTTGCGCATGCCGTCAATGGCGGCCGCCTCGTAATACTCTGGATTGATGTTTAAGATCCCCGCCAAGATGGCCAAAAAGCCCACGCCCATACTGCTCCACAAGGATACCACGATCATGATTGGCAGCAGGAACTTCGCATCGGAGGTGAACAGGATGGGCTGATTGGTAATCCCTAAATTCATCAGCAGGGAATTCACATAGCCCATCTGGTCGCCGGCGAAGATAATCTTCCAGACCACCGCCATAGCCACCCCAGAGGTCATGGAGGGCGAATAAATCAAAAGCGCCAGGACAGTCCGGGGGCCTTTGCTGATCTGCGCCAACATCCATGCCAGCAGAAAGGAGAGCATATACCCCACCGGCCCCACAATGAAAGCAAACACACAGGTATTTGGGAAGACATACTGCATAAAAATTTCATCCTGTGTCAGCAAATTAATGTAATTCAGAAACCCTGCCAGCTTCGGGGCCTGTATCGCATCGTAGTTGGCAAAGCTCAAGACAATGGCTGCCACAACCGGAATCACGATAAAGATGACAAACAGCAGCAAATAAGGAAGCAGAAACCACACGGCAGCGTTTACCACAAATCTCCTTTTCTTCATTCCAACCACCCCTCTATCATCTTTTTGGTGGGTATCACCAGCTCTTTTTTCTGGTTCCCCTGGCTGTCGATATACCCGAATTCCTCCAGCTTGCGGTTTAGCTCCGCGTTGATGCGCTTCTGGGCATCATCAATGGCTGTCCGCAGATTGACATTGGCTGTCACCACATTCACCAGCACATTTCCCATCTCCCGCTCCACAATGTAGTTTCCAGGCACTGGAGGCATCTCGTTGGTCCAGGCAATCTGTTCCATGATTATCTTTTTGTGTTCAGCATTCCAGGGTGCTGCAGCGATGGCGTTTAAATTGGCAGAATTCCACATGTACTCATTGCCCAGCGTAGCCTGCAGCATAAAGGAGAATTCCGTCTGTACCTCATCGGACATCCACCAGCTTATAAATTCCCAGGCGGCCTGCTTCTGATCAGAGGCCTGGAACACCATACAGCTCTCCGCTGCCCCTGAGGTAGATCTGTCCACGGTGCCATCCTCCTGCACCAACCCCGGGTAAAGCGCAATATCCCAGCAACCGTTTAGCTCCGGTGCGGCATTGGTCAAAAGGTTGTAGGTTCCGTAGTTGGATACCCCGATGGGGGTGCGTCCGTCCCGGAAGGACTGGTAAAAGCTTAAGATTTCATAGTCCATGTCGTAGACTGTGAAATTCTCCGTCAGATACCGGAATCCCTCTATCACCTCTGGCGAGTCCAGCTTACAGACCATGGAGCCTTCCTCGTAGAGACTTCCCCCGCTCTGGAATACGAAAGGAGCCGTTGCCGCAAAGGTTTTGGTAGGCAGGTTCGCCACATGGGTGTTAAAACCCAGTCCCATTCTGTTTAACTCCGGCAACAGATCTCTGACCTCATCCATATTATCCGGCAGGGACAGGTTCAGCTTCTCAAAAATATCCGTCCGGTAGAACATGACATAAAAGTTGAAGGTCTCCGGAATGGCGTAGATGCCCTCATCGCACACACCGGGAATCAGCATACCCGGGGCAAACCGCCTCCCCACCTCCTTGAAATCCTCAAACTGCCTTAAATCCGCCAGTGCTCCCCGTACAGCCAGATCGTACACATATCCGGAGCTGATGCCGATGGCGCCGTCCGGCGCTTTCCCGGAGGCATTGGCCAGTATCAGCTTCTGTTGGTCCGGCACGATGGACAGGTTCACCTTGATGCCTGTGCGCTCTGTAAAGTCCGTGTCCGCCATCCTCTGGATCATCTCCAAATACTGCCTGGGCCTGTTCACCCAAATCTCTAAGGTGTCGGAGTCCTGGTAGCCGGGAGCGTAGTCGTCCTGAGTGAAAGAGGCGATGAAATGTCCTGCTCTCAAAGCCAGCTTCTGGAAAAATCCCTTTGGGGTCGGGAGCTTGGCGTCCTTTTGGTAGAGATAGATTTTGTCAAAGGAGCAGCCTCCCATGCTTAAGCTTTCCGACACTGTAGTCAAATACTGTCTCACCGAGCTGTCCCCATAGGAGAAGCGGTTGATGTTTTGAGGCAATTCATTGGGCTTTTGCGCCAGCTCCCGCAGGGATACCACCGCAGTGTCCAACAGCTTGATTTCTCCGTTTTCCTCCCCGAATGCATCCGCCTGGGTGAGAATATCGTATACTTGCTCTATGGTATCCGCCCATGTATTCAGATTCTCTGCAATATGCAGGTCGTATTCTTCCAGATCGAAGTCCCGGTATTTGCTGGTATTGCCTCCGGTTATCTTGTTCACAGACAGCGCCAGGTCATTGATTTTTGTCACAATAGCGTTTAGAATTTCCACCGCATCCCCGTAGGGCGCAATCGCCACCTCCAAGGTCAGCTCATGGGTTCCCTCCGTCAGATACACCGGCGTCTCCAGGTACTTGCGCTCATAGGCATTGTTATAAGGAAACGCAATGTTCTCACAGCCTGCAGACGGAATCGCCCCGTCGATATAAAGATTTCGGTACACCGTAAAGTTAGATTTTGCGCCCTGCTGGTAGTCAAAGGCCAGGTAATAATATCCCGCCGTGTCCACCTCCAGCGGATAGGATACGCTGGTGCCCCCTATCCGGAAAGAGTTCTCCTCGATCACGTTCTGAATCTTTAGCGCTGTGTCATAGGGTGTGACGGCCGGATTGAAAGAGCTCTCTGTGCGGATGTTGGGGGAATTGCGATAGAGGAAGTCCTCCGCCTCAATTTCTATGTATGCGTCCCCCTCAGCCACCGCGCTTTCCTCCGCCGGCACTGTCACAGGCGCCGCCAGCACCACCTCATCAATCAGGGCACTTCCCTCGTTGGCAGTCAACTCAAATTCGTTTACCCCCTGCTCTAAATAGAGCATCAGAGGGGCGTTCCCCAGAAAAGAGATGTCACGCATCCAGGTAAAGCTCCACTGGGCGCTCCGCACTGGCATGGCGATGCATTCATTTCCATATCTGTCGTACTGCTTTTCTCCGGAGACCCAGGTGTCCGCAAAGAACAGGCTGCGCAGCTCCCGGTAGGGGTAGGAGCCGTTGCATTTTAAGGCCATACTGGTCTGGAGGATGTTGTCCCCCGTGCATTGATAATGAAATCCCAGCGCATAGAGTCCGGCCTGTTCCACAGTCAACTGAAAACGCATCGCGCCCTCGGCATCCGCCGTTCTCTCCTCCTTGGGCAGGGGCCTTAAGTCAAAGCGGATTTCCTCCCCCTGATAGGTCTGGGATTCATATTCTGCAAGGTACGCTTTATAATTGTCCTCTTCCAAACCATCCTGGGAAAGTAAAAGCGCCTCCATGTCCCTCATAGCTTGCCCCAAATCCGCCGCCGATTCCCGCTTCCTGCCCCAAATGGCAAAAAACACAGCGATGCACAGCAGTACCACAAGAAGCCACAACACCGCTTTATAGGGCAGAATCTTCTTACTTCCTTTCTTCATGGCATCTCCCTCCCGCACTGCGTCCTACAGCAGATTAATTCTTCTGATTTCATCTATGTCCACCTTCGACTCCCGCTCCATGGTATAAAGGCCGTTGACCTCCTGCTGCACGTCTGTCACCTGGGTGTAGCAGAAGCCTGTGAAATAAGGTGTCTCCTTAATCACCCGCGCAATTTCCTCGAAGCGCTTTAAGAATGCCTCCCGGGATTCCACCTGTCTGCCATAGCCCCAGCCCTCTTTTGTGGAAAAGGCAATACCGCCGTACTCGCTTAAGAGGATCGGCTGCCCTCTATAGGCAAAGCCTTTGGCCACAGCATATCTGTCTTTATTAAAGGGAATCAGATTCTCCACAATTGCCTGCTTGTCCTGATACCGCTTTCTAAAGGCCTCTCCATCCTCCTCATAATCGTGGAGCGTGAGAATGTCCGACACTGTATGCTCCCACCCATCGTTTACGATGACGGGTCGCATGGCGTCAAATGCCTTTGTCAGATGATAAATGCCCTCCGTGAACTGCTGCTGGGTCCGATCCGTATAAATTCTCTCGATTCCCCAGCTCTCGTTAAAGGCCGTCCATGTAATGATACTGGGGTGATTATAATTCTGTCTTACAATTTCCATCCACTGATTGGCATAGGTCTCCATAGCCTCATAGTGGAATGTGTACTGGGAGGGCATCTCGCACCACACCACAAGCCCCTTCACATCGCACCAGTACAGAAACCTCTCATCCTCTATTTTCTCATGCTTGCGTAGACCATTGTAGCCAGCCTCAAGGATCAGATCGATATCCTTTTTCAAAGCCTCCTCCGAGGGTGGGGTCAGGCCGGATTCTTTCCAGTAGCCCTGATCTAAGATCAGACGCTGGTAAAAGGGCCTGTTGTTCAAAAGTACCTTCCCCTCCTCTATGGAGATCTTTCGCATGCCGAAATAACTCTCTACCCTATCCTGCTGCCCATGACCTGCAAGCGTAAACTCCACTTGGTAAAGGGCGGGATGCTCCGGGCTCCAGTATTCCACCTGCCAGGGCTCCTCCCCATTGCATACCGACTGCTCAAAGGCCACGAACTGTGTCTCCACCCGGATCTGCTGCTCAGAGACGCATTTCCCCTGGTATAGGATTCTGCTGGTTAGTAGCAGGGGCTGTGCAGGCTTTTGATTTAACATCAGACAAAATGCCGTCGCTGCCCGGTCCACATCCGGTGTCAGCTTGATTTCCCGGATGTAATGCTCCTCCACCTCCTCCATCCACACCGTCTTCCAGATCCCTGTCGTCTGGACATACCAGCAGCCGAAATTCTCCCCCTTCCATCTCTGCTTCCCTCTGGGCTGAACGCAACTGTCGCTATCCTGGGCCCGGACAGTGATGCTGTTCTTTCCAGGTGTCAGATAGTTTGTAATGTCCAGGGAGAACCTGGCGTAGCCCCCTGTATGGCTGCCTACCCATCTGCCGTTAATCCAGACCCTTGCCTCATAGTCCACGCTCTCGAAATGCAGCAAAGTCCGCTTGCCAGAGGGCTGCCATTCCACATCCCTCTGATACCAGACCACTGGATGCAGCCCAGTCTCCCCGATGCCGCTGGCTTCTGTCTCATAGGAAAAAGGGACTATGATTTCCCTATAGTCGGAAAGTCCTCTCTCATACCAACCCTCTTTTTCGCCTCTGTCCCCATCATCGAACAGGAAGCACCACTTTCCGTTTAAGTTCGTCCAGTTCTCTCTGCATAGCTGCGGTCTCGGATAATCTTTCTGCATGATGTCTCTCCTTGCTTTCTTCATGTTTTATTTTATACATCAATTTTATATACATATTTTATGTATTAATAATATCCCTATCCGGGGTATATTGTCAATATATTTTGATGATATCTTTAATTTTTGGTATTTTTATACAAATTTCTCCTGTATTTTTCTATATAAATTATGTTTTAAGAGGCTTTTATGTGCACTTTTTATAAATATAGTTTTGTTCTCACCC
>CANRZC010000012.1 GCA_947644185.1 uncultured Acetatifactor sp. | reverse complement strand
TTATAAAGAAGTCGGTTTGTCCAGTTGCGCTGTAAAACTGTCTATTTGTGCAAGGGGCATTAAGTTTTATCTGTGATATCCGATACAGGAAGTAAAGCCTACGGAGACAAACGACGGCCAGAAAGGAATGCATAAAACAAAGATGGGACAAATTCGTGTGGCCATATGTGATGATGAACAGAATATCCGTGACTATCTCTCCTCCCTGGTGCGCAGGCAGGACCCTGCATGTGAAATCCTGGAGTACGCCTCCGCGGAAGATTATTTATCTGTAGTAGAAAGGCGTGATCTGCTGTTCCTGGACATTGAGCTGAATGGCAAAGGTGCAGTGAACAGGGAAGCGGTCACCGAAGACATTGGGCTGGCGGCCCTGAACCATAGCTCTGCACCCATGGATGGCATGGCACTTGCCAGGCGGCTCAAGGACTTCCCGCCTGACAGCAGGCCTCTCCTGATCTTTGTCACAGGCCATGAGAAGTATGTGTATGACGCCTTCGATGTGGAGGCTTTCCAGTACCTGGTAAAGCCCATAGACGAGAAGCGCTTTGCAGAGATTTTTCAGAAAGCCCTGCGCAAGCTTTCCTCCAAGAAGATCCAGAGCCCACCGCCTCTCATCATCCAGTCCGCTGGTACCAGCAGAGTGATCCCTCTGGAAAACATCTATTATACAGAGAGCCAGGGACACAAAATACTCTTGCATTTAAGAGAGGAAACACTGGAATACTATGGGAAAATAGGGGAGCTAGAGCAAAGGCTGGCAGGACAGTTCGCCCGCATACACAAGGGCTATCTGGTGAACCTCTCTTATGTGGAAGAATATACTCACAGACAGGTCACTCTCGTAAATGGTGAAAAACTGCTAATTTCTAAGTACAAATATGATAGCTTTGTAAAGAGTCACCTACAGTTTCTACAACAGTGAAAATTTGCAGGCATCCTGGGAAAGGGAGATAGATTTGAGCGAGACAGGTTTTGTAGAGCTTTACCACATGGTATCCGGCGTAGAGATCCTTCTATACGCAGCCAGCATAACGGCTTTTCTGCATCCGCTCCTACAGGAGAATGCAGGCAGAAAGTCTCTTTTTGTGTATCTCGCCTACGTGTGTATCTTCTTTTTAGGCCTTGTCTTCCCTATTCCAGGGCTGCTCTGTATGCTATTGGTAACTGCACTTCTCATGACCTGTCATGGGTTCCTAGGTGTGGCGCCAGGCCTTCTATTCCTTTTATGCATGCTATTCTTCTGTATCCGAGACTTAAGCTTCATGGTGGTACAGAGCTTGGACTATTTTTCCGTGCAAATGTTCCTGAGAGATGCAGATACGCCGGAAAAGATCTTCCTGATGGCAGCGCTGAACCACATCCTTATAGAAACTCTTGCGCTGCTGCTGTTCTTTCTTATGCTCTGGAGGCTTGCCCTGCAGTTTCAAAAAAAGGCCTTGACGCTACAGGTAAAAGAGCTCTGTTATCTGCTGCTGACGCCCTTTGCAGGTATCCTGTTTGTCCACATGATCCTGCGGCTCCTCATCGTGGCAGATGGAGATTCTATTTTCCAGCTTTATGAACAGGTCCCAGCCGCAATCTACATTATCCCTTTGCTGGCCATGCTGTTCTATGTAGGCACATTGGTGGCAATCGGCTCCTGTCAGAAGGTCATTGCCCTGCAGGAGGAGCGAAGCCAATCCTTCATAGAACAACAGCAATTGACTGGACTCCAGGAGCGGTTGACCCAGGTAGAGCAATTCTACGCTGGGATCCGCCAGATGAAGCACGAGATGCGCGGCCATTTGACCAACATCAAGGGCCTTGCGGAAAATGGCCACTATGAAGACATCGATCACTATATCGCCAAAATGGACAGTAGCCTAAAGTCCCTGGAATTTTCTATCTCCACGGGAAATGCTGTCACAGATGTGATTGTCAATGACAAGCATAGGACCTCTGTCAGCCTGGGCATTGATTTCCAGGCAGATTTTGCCTATCCGCCTGCCAGTGGATACGACGCCTATGATATCGGTATCATCCTGAACAACCTTTTACAGAACGCCTTAGAAGCCTGTAAAAAGGTGGAGCAAAAGAAACGCTACCTCTATTTGTCCAGCAGGAAAAGAAACCATTTTTACTTGATTGAGGTGCGGAATTCCTTTGACGGAAATGTGCGCTTTGATGGCCACACCGGCCTGCCCGTCTCCACCAAGGGCCCTCACCCCATCCCGGGCTTTGGCCCATCCATGGCTCTGCACGGTATCGGTCTATCCAATGTAAGGCGAGAGGCAAAAAAGTATCGGGGAAATGTGGATATCCAGGTCCGGGGAAGAGAATTTCAGGTAACGGTACTATTACAGGAGAACAGCAACTGAGCAAAAGAAAATGGAAAGGAGATTCTATGTATTTTAACAATTCCAGTATCAAAGAAGTAAACGCCTATTATGACCGCCTAGGAGGCTTCCAAGGGGCAAAAATCAGCAATTATGCCAACGCCTGCAGCTTTTCCAAGCTCATGCAGCAGGCAACTGCACAAGCTGTCAGGGCAGCCCAGGAAAGCCAGACCCAGCACACGCAAGCTGCCCAGGCAAGCACTGCCCACACAGCTCATACTGCCCCACAGAAGGAAACTGCATCCCAGACAGAACAGTCTTCTGCTGAAAATGCATCCTCCAAATCTCTGGCAGATAGCAGCAATATCTGCTGCGATAAATGTCATGCCACTGAGCAACTGCTGCTCCAGATGATGTCCCGAAATTTATATACCCAAAGTGCGCTGAACTACCCGCTGGCAGGCTCTAACACTTGGACAGCCTACCAAAACATGGCAAATCTACTGGGGCGCAATCTATTCTGACACTGGGCAGACCGCTGCAAACCCAAAAACATCCTGAATCTCATGACAGGCCTGGCAAATACAGACCTGCCATCCCAGGTTCAGGATGTTTTATCTTGGATTTCCTCTCAGCTATGGGGCTTTGATGCCCTTTTCCCGCCCTTGTCAGGTTGCTTTGGCTCCTCCTTTTGTGGCAGAGGCTCCTTTCTCTGTGCCTGGGGCGCCCGCTTTCTGGCATTCCGCTCATTCACACTCTCCCGAAGCAAAGCATAGCCGGAGGAGGTCAGAGGGATAAAGAACAGCATGCCTGTAATCCCAAAGAGACTGCCGCCTAAGCTCACCGCCACCAGCACCCAGATAGCAGGCAGACCTACGGAATTTCCCACCACTCTGGGGTATATCAGGTTCCCCTCGATCTGCTGCAATATCACGAATAGGATGACAAACCATAGCGCCTGTAAGGGATTGTCAATCAGAATCAGAAAAGCGCCCACACTGCAGCCAATAAAGCCACCCACAATGGGGATCAACGCGGTAAACGCAATTAGCACACCCACCATCAGCGTATAGGGCATACCAAACAGGGTCATGACCACTACAAACATGGTTCCTAAAATCACTGCTTCCAGGCACTGCCCTGTGATGAAGCTGCTGAAGTTTTTATACAAAAGACTACAAATCTCTCGTATCTTTCGCCCTGCCTTCTCAGGCAGATAGGCCGAGAGAATCCGGCACCCTTGATCGGATAGCTTTTCTTTCTGGGCCAGAATATAAATTGCAAAAATAAAGGAGATCACACTATTCACAACACCTGATATAATCCCGCTGGCCACGCTGAATGTGGAATTCAATACATCACCTGCGCCATTTTTCAGGAAGTCAATGATGCTGTTCAGTACAGAGTCCCAGTTGATCTCTGTCAGTTCCAACTGGTCGATCTGTTTCATCACCTCCGGATAATCCTTCATCAGCCGGTCTAATTCCTTCACCACGCTGTCGGTAAAAGCCGGAATCTTTTTGCCCACCTCTGTTGCAGTAGTCACCACCTGGGGCACCACGGTTCCTACTACCACGGCCAATACCACTACCAAAGCTATGATTGCCAGGACCAGGCACAGGGGCCTCTTGATTTTTTCCGCATATTTTCCCTTCCAGCGGCCAAAGACCTTTTCCTCAAAAGCCTTCATGGGGATATTCAGTACAAACGCCATGGCACCGCCCACCAAAAATGGCGATAGAATCCCAAAGAAAAAACCGATTCCCTGGAACACTTCCTTACTATAAATAAGCCCAAGCACCAGCACTGCCCCCAATAGCATCAAATGTCTGATCTGTCGTATTTTCCCTTTACTAAATTCCATATGTCTGTACTCCCTCTCTATCTCATTCTCTGCAGACCTTCCCTGTGGCCATGAATAATCTCACCCAAGGTACTATATAGCTTATCCACCTCCACCGGCTTGGACAGGTGGCCGTTCATGCCACACTCCACGGACTTTTTCAGGTCATCATCGAACGCATTGGCAGACATAGCCACAATAGGCACAGTCTTGCAGTCCTCTCGCTCCATACTTCGAATAGCTCTGGTAGCCTCCAAACCATCCATCACTGGCATCATAATATCCATTAATATGGCATCATAGGTATTGGGCGGTGTTGTGCGGACCCGCTCCACGGCCTCTGCCCCATTGTAGACGCACTCCACTCGAAATCCTTTCTCCTCCAGGAGGCTCTGGGCAATTTCAGCATTGATCTCATTGTCCTCCACCACCAGGATATGATAGCCCTCGAAGGAAATCTCCTCTCGTCTCGTTGTCTTCTCTTCCGGTTCTCCCAGCCCAAGGAGAATCTGGAAGCTAAATGTACTGCCCTCCCCCAACTGACTGTCCAGCCGAATGTTGCTCCCCATCATCTGGATCAGGCGTCTGCTGATGGATAGCCCTAGCCCTGTTCCCCGCTGCTTTGCAGGGTTTCTGTCAGTGGCTTGCTCAAAGGAGCGGAACACTCTGTCCTTATCCTCCTCTGCTATGCCTATCCCGGTATCACGCACTGCGAAAGAAATCAGAACCCCTTCTTCCTCTGGCTCCTGCTCCTGCACACTCAGCGTTACCCTGCCTCCAGATGGCGTAAATTTTACAGCATTCCCAAGTAAATTAATCAGCACCTGACTAATCCGCATTCTGTCTGCTACCACCCAGTCATGGTTCAGCCCGATTTCCTGGACAAAGTCAATCCCTTTGGCGGTTGCTTGGGGCATAATCAATTCCCCTATGGTCTCCAGCATTTCATGGATGTCAAAGTTTCCTACCTCCAGCTTCATCTTGCCGCTTTCAATTTTGGACATATCCAGGATATCATTGATCAGCCCCAGCAGGTATCCTGAGGAGGACTGTATCTTCTGCAGGCAATCCATAATTCGCTGCTGGCTCTGATTTTGCTGCAAGGCGATCTCTGTCATGCCGATTATGCCATTCATAGGAGTCCGTATCTCATGGCTCATGCGAGACAGGAACTCTGACTTTGCCTTGCTGGCAATGTCGTACATTTGTTGGTTCATCTGGCTCTGGATGGCTCTGCCCAGCTCCGCCAGGTTCTGACGTTCCTCAGGGCTTTCCAAGCGTGCGTGTTCCATGCCCAGGATACAGATATTTCCCATGTAATTTCCAGTGTCATACATAGGAATTGCCACGCCATATTGTCCTGGCGTAACGCTGAGGAAGCACTGCAGCATCTCCTGCTCACTGTCCTGTGCAGAAAACCATTTCACTGTTTCCTGCCCCAGCCAGCTGGAGAAATCTGCCCTGTCCTCCTGGCTGTACTTTCTCACATTCTCTTTGGCTACAGTGCCATCTTCATGCCACTGGTATTCCAGATAATTTGCCGAGAAGTCCTCCCGGAGCACAGATACCAGCAAGGCCTCTGCCCCATAGACTCTGCCGATCTTTCGCAGCATCAGAGCCATCTGCGCCGGGAAATTCGCCCCCTTGCCAAACAGGTTCAGGGCTATGGATACCAAGCCCACATCCTCCCCATAGTCCAGACTGTTGATCTCGCGCCCTTGCAGGGCCGGCAGCTCCCCCCGCTCCTGTTCTGGAATGTCCTCGTAAAACACATACCCACCGGTCTTGTCAGAAAGTGCCTGCTGACCAGCCCGCTTTGCCATGCAGATCAAGCTGCCTGCTGTCTGCTCCCGCTGGCCACAGACCAATCCCACACATATATTTACGTCAAATCGGTCCTTGTCAAAGTCTGATCCAGCCTGTGTCAAAAGCTCCTCTGCCCATTTTGCCGCCTGCTTCCTGTCAGCCTGTTCCAGCCATATGATGAACTCGTCTCCATCTAACCGCAGCGCCACTGTGTTCTGCCCTGACAGGGTGGTATAGGTCTGGCAGCAGCTCCGAAGCAAAGCGCCCAATCCCTCCAGCACCATGTCTCCAAATACAATTCCATTTTTTTCATTGGTCTCTTTCAGTTGGCCCACAACCAATTCCACCATGACGCCGTTGCCACTGTCCTGTGTGGCTTTTCGGCATACCTCCAGCTGCTCCATGCCCACGCTATAGGTGTACAGCCCCGTGACACCATCCATGGAATTTCGTCTGCGTTGCTCTGCCTCCTTTGCCTTCTGTTCCTGTATGTCCCGAATGCTCCCTACCAGCTTCCGCCGCTGGCCGTCTGTATCATAGACTACATTTCCGGAAATTGCCACCCACCGGTACTCTGTGTTTTCAGGCCACTTTATTCGAAATTCCGTATATATCTTATCCTCTTTGCTTCCCAAAGCCTCCATGGCCAGCTCTCTGTCCGCCTCATGAATATATTTCATCTCCACAAAGTTGCCCCCGAAATCCTGGCACTGCCACTGGCCGCTCATGGCTTTGTGATTCACGATATCCAATATATGGTTCTGGGTATCATAGGAAAAGAAAACATCCTTGGAGGATTCCAAAACTACTCTATAGCGCTCTTTTTCCTCCAACAGAATATTTTCAGCATCCTTCTGCTGCTCCGACAGCTCCTTCACCACATCATATAAAGCATCTATCTCCAAAATATTAGAGGGCTTGAACTCCTGCAGTCCCTGTCTTCCCCGGCTAATGCACTGCATCAGATGCTGCACCGGCTTCGTCAGATAGCTAACTACAAAATAAATACCGAATACGCCAAAGATCAATCCGATCAAAATCGCTGCCATGAGCCAGAGATAGAGCTGATGGCTCATTCCAAACAGATTCTGTTCTGTGTCCAATCCCAGAAGCATCCACTCTGTATTCTCATAGGGCACATTATTGCTGTACAGCTTTAAAGGGCAGACCACCGCATACACATGCTGCTTCTCCATCTGGATGTCCCGCACCTGTGTAAGATTCCCATAGGGGGTCTTTGTCAATTCAAATCTGTCACTGGCAGAATGTACCAGATTGGACAGGACCCCCTTGCCTACCAAGGGCCTATAAAGGGTCTCACTCTCCCTGACCGCCAATAGATACCCGGATTGCTGCTGTTCATTTAGCTCTGCTACAGGCAAGTAATTATGCAAGACCTTGCTGGATATCTCCACCCCGATTACACCGTACACCTGTCCCTCATGCCGAAGGGGAATAGAATATGTAATCATTTCATAGGAGTCTGCGGTTTCCTTTTCCAGCAAAAAAGGCAATGACCAATACCCCAGATCCTTGGTCTCAGCATCGGCATACGCTGCCCCTGCCATCCAGGGCTCATAGAAATAGTCATCCGCAGCTGACTTCCCTTGTCCTGCCATGTGGAAACGGGTAGTCCAGGAAGTATCCAATGGAATGTTCCACTCCCTGGATAGAAGCTTGCTGCCCCTCTCCAAAAGCAAATCTGAACGATTTGCCGGGTTGGTATTGGGATCCGAATCCCGGACAAAAAAGCCGTCAAAGTCCCCCTCCTCCTGGATCTGGTTTCCAGTGAGAATCAGAAAAATACCCGTGGTGGAGTGGCTCTGCAAAATGTCCAAGCATTCTGGAAAGAGCTGGGCCAACAATTGATTTTTCGCTTCTTCCGAGGAGAGCAGCTCCTCCAGGCTTATGTCCCTGTCCTGCAGAAACTGGCGCAAACTCCCCTCTATGATCTCTTCCTGCTCATAGATAGTAGCCCACCTCTGGTTCATATCGTTCTGCAGAATTACCTTTCTGTTTTCCACCAACCGGCTCATCATACTGACGGAGTATTCCTCCAGCATGCGTGTAATTCCTTTCACTACCAGGGTTCCTATGGTAATGACGCTTTGAATGAGCATGATGGCAATCAGCGGAGCCAGAAAAATTTTGAATATTGTGGTCTTTTTTCTGTTTTGTTTTTTATCTTCCATCTTACCTCTGATTGCCAGCAGCCATCTCTAGGGCTTGGCAAAAATCCTCATACCATGCTTCAAAAGCAGCCTCAGTCACATATTCCGCCGCAGCCTCCTCCAGGCTTATCCCCTGTCCCAGTGCTGCCACCACAGCTTCCCGGTCCGCAGCGGCCTTGTCTGCCAGATGATACTCCAGCACCTTTCTGGCCGCGGAGCCATTGGGGAAGCTCTTGTTCGTATACAGCGTCATATCATCCATCTCACCAAAGACAGCGGTGAGACAGTCGTAGGTCTTTGGCGCCACCTCCAATTCCTGCTGCGCAATTACCTGATCCAATTTTTCCGCGCTGCCTGCATCCTTGCGCACTGGCAGATAACCTGCCACGCAGCCAAACCGCAGATTATTCTCTGCCTCTGTGAACCATTTTAGAAACTCCACAGCTGCGTACTCGTGCTTCTCGTCCGATTTGCTGACCACCATGCCAGCCCCCTGCTGTACCGCATAGTGGCGTCCCCCCTGGAATATGGGCGCAGGCATGACAATGTAGTCAATAGCATAGCTATCATTCTCGGCTTCCACCTGGCTGGGAAAGTACATGGCTGACGAGGTGGAGCCTGTGTAAGCCAGCAGCTCCCCTGTCTTCACATCATCGGATCGAAACGAGCCATATGCCCCAAAGTATCCTTTTACCATGGGCACATAATAGTTTTCCCAGAGACGATGTAGCTGCTCTTTTGGCATATTTAAGGTCAACTGGCCATTCTCCACCTGAAAAATTTCTACTCCCAACTGCTGCATGCCAATGATAAAATAATTGGCCACTGCATCCCTGCCATAAAAGGCCCTGCCATCCCCTGGCACGTCCGGCGTCTGGTTATCTGTCCATTCATAATATGCCTTCGCTACAGCCACAACCCCCTCTATGGTCTCAAGCTCCTCCAGCGAAACCCCTGTGGCTGCTGCAAAGGGCTCCCAATCTGTCTTATTGAGCATCATAATCTCTGTAGATTTCGCCGTGGGGAATATCCGCAGAGAGCCATCGGCAGCAATGCATCCCTCTTCCATATAGGAGTCCACATAGGCCGCCCGCTCTTCTTCCGTTAAATAATCTGACAGATTGGCCAATGCACCTGCCTGCTCTATTTCGTAAGCAGTATCTGCATAGGAGGAAAATAAGTCCGGCATGGCATCCGCTCCCACCTTTCCATTGATGGCATCCCGCACAGCCGTCTCCAAATCAGATACAGAGCCCTGACTGTAGCCCTGTACATAGATCCCCTTCTCTCGACCCACGGTATCATTGAACTCTTCCACCAGCTCGTCGAATGCTGCCTGTTGGGAGCCATTATAATAATGCCATACAGTCAGAGATACAGGATCCCCAGGATCTAGAGGGCTTTTATTCCCACATCCCATCAATCCCAAAGTCAGAGCTGCTGTCAAACACAGACTTTTCGTGAATCTATTTCCTTTTCTCATATCCCATTCTTCCTCTCTATCCCTTTTCCATAATCCTCATCCATCCTAAAGCCTTAACTTTCTAACTAGCATAGCACAAATCTAGCCTCTATACAAGCTTTCCCGCATCCTTCATAATATCTTGTATGGTTATGGATTCCATTTGCTGTTCCATGGCCCTCTGGATTTGGGCAAGCCTCTGATCCAAAATGGCATGGATGTTCCTTCCCACCGGGCAAAGCTGGTTGGGGTTGTCGTGGAAGTGGAACAATGCTCCTTCCTCCACACATTCCACGGCATTATAAATAGCAAGCAGTGTAATTTCGTCTATGGGTCTTGCCATATCCGTCCCTCCACTGCCCCTTGCCACCTTTACAATACCTGCCTTCTTCAGCTGCTGTAGCAGCCGCCTTATCACAACGGGATTTACATTGACGCTGGACGCCAGAAAATCACTTGTCACCTTATGATGGTTTTTGAATGTTTCAATACAGATAAGTACATGTACTGCCATTGTAAATCTACTTGAAATCTGCATCCCCTGTCTGCGCACTGTGTCCACAGCGCTCCCCCTTCCTGACAAACAGTATAGCAGAAATGCGTGAAATCCTCAACTTTCGTTTTCCCATATTTTCATAGGATTGTTGTTTTCTTTTTGTTCACAATTCATTCAAGTATTCTTTTATAATTCATCATTGTTTGGTCATTTCTTTTGTGTATACTATAATCAACAGCCACAGCTACTGTTTACTAAAACTTTTTCATAATTATGCCAGGAAACAAAGTTTCCTGGCATCCTCCTTTTTGTGGGGCAAAATTTAATCTGCCTCCACCCGTCGCCAAATTCTCGCCTCATATCCCTGCAGCAAACGCCTGCGGGCACCTGCCCCTGGCCCTTTTTTAACCGTATCGTATACCAAGGTCCATTTGCCTTTCAGCGGAAACGCTTGGCAAGTTTTGCTGCCCAGGTTGCAGTCCACCACATAGACCCGCTTCCCCAGCCCTCTGGCGTACACAAATCGGTCTCTCCTTCTGGACAGAACCTTGAAGCCTCCATAGACCAAGGCCTTCTCCTTATGTCGCAGACAAATCAGTCTTCTATAGGCCTGAAGCACCTCCTCCTTTGGCTCCTGGCGCAGTCCTTCCTGCCAAGGGGGCATTTCTTTGTTCCAGGGCAGCAGCACCCTGGCATGCTCTCTGGTGCCTGCCAAAATTCTGGCAAAGACCTTATCCGCCGGCTCCTTCTCAATGTGCTCCCCATAATACCCCTTTGCCTCCACGTCTGTGATCTGATCCATGGAGGTAAAGGCATAGTTGGCCAGTCCCATCTCATCCCCCTGGAAGAGAAAGGGCGTCCCCCGCAGGGTCAGCTGCATCACGGCCAGAAGCTTTGACAGAGCAGTATGCTGTGAGATGTCCTTTGTGATCTTGCTGATCATCCGGGGATTGTCATGGTTATTGTAGAAAAGAGACATCCAGCAGTTGCTGCCATAGTGCTCCATCCAATCGATCATATAGTCCCGAAAGTAATTCAAGTCATAGGCATAGTCTTCAAACCGTACATGCCCAGGTGTCTCCAGGTGGTCAAAGGAGAACACCATATCCAGTTCCCCACGCTCCTCCCCGGTTACCAGCTGGCACATTTTCATGCCTAATCCCGGAGTCTCTCCCACAGAAAATGCATGGTGGGGTGCAAAGGCTTTCTCCCTTATTTCCCGCAGGTACTGATGGAGCTTTGGCCCATAATAATAGTGTTCAATCCCTGGATATCCCATGAGATTGCCGATGGTCTCATCCCCCTGGGGCAGCCCCTGCTTTTTGGAAATATAATTGATCACATCCATGCGGAAGCCATCCACACCCCGGTCCAACCAGCGGTTTACCATGGCGATGACTTCCTCCCGCACTTTGGGATTGTCCCAGTTTAGATCCATTTGCTTTTTGGAAAACAAATGCAGTGCCCAGCTATCTGTGTCCGCCTCATAGTTCCAGGCCGGCCCGGAGAAAAAGGAGGTCCAGTTGTTGGGCGGTGTATGGCTGCCATCGTCCTTTCGGAAAAAGTAATACTCTCGGTAGGGGGAATCCGGCTGCCTGGCCTGGCGAT
Organism: uncultured Acetatifactor sp.; assembly: GCA_947644185.1. Classification (GTDB taxonomy): domain Bacteria; phylum Bacillota; class Clostridia; order Lachnospirales; family Lachnospiraceae; genus Acetatifactor. Next base: position 5,645 of record CANRZC010000012.1, on the reverse strand, counting down.
ACCAGATATGCTCATCGGAGGTGTGGTTTACCACCAGATCCATGATCAATCGCATTCCTCGTCGGTGAGTCTGTGCCAGCAGCTGCTCAAAATCCTCCATGGTGCCAAATTCTTCCATAATTTTGTCGTAATCTCGAATGTCATAGCCATTGTCGTCATTGGGAGAATCATAGATAGGGGACAGCCACAGGGCATCCACACCTAAATTTTTCAGATAATCCAGCTTGCTGATAATACCTTTGAGATCCCCGATGCCGTCTCCATTGCTGTCGCAGAAGCTTCTGGGATATATCTGGTAAAAAACTGCCTCCTTCCACCATTTGGGCGTAATCTTTCCCTTTGCCGCCAGGGGCTCATCCTTTTCACTGTTCACCAATTCCAGCAGCGCGTCAAAAAAGCGTCTATCTGTGCCCAGCCTTGCCACTGTGCGCAGCTTTAGGCCAGAGACCATCCTGTTGGTAATCACCCATTCCGGCAGTCCCAGCTGTAGCAGCACTTTGGCCAGCGCATCATGTCCTACAGGATTGTGATATAGTTCTCCGATGGTGCTGTCATAGTTTAATTCCGGTTTTGTCTTCTGCATATCTCTTCCTCCTTTCCTGTGGCCTTTGTGTTTTGCCTGTTATTTTTCACGGGAAGCAAGCTCCCTGCAGATTCTGTCATACTCCTCTTCGTCCAGCTTATATTTCTTCTTATATAAAAAGTAAGAAAGCAGCATCAGTCCACAGGGCAGCAGAGTTATTGCTAACATCAGTCCTATGCTCTGTCCCGCCGAAACCCCGGCCTGGGCATTCTCACCGGCGCCAAAAATCACCTGCGAGATCTGATTTAGCTTCTGCTCTTCGGAAATCAGCCCTTGGGCACACTGCTGCTCCAGATCAGATATCTGGTTGGTGTAATTGGTCACGCCGAAAATCAGGTACGTGGCAGAGGTAATGGCCACAATCAGCGCAGAACCCATTTTAGTAATGAAAGGGCGCAGAGAGGTAATAATGCCCTCGTCTCTGGTGCCGAATTTATATTCATTGTATTCCACTGTATTCATAATGGAGATCATCATAATCAGGTAATAGCAATACTGGCCGAAATTGGAGAGCATATACCCCAGCACCAGCACCCAGAATCTCCCCATGCCTGTCCCCGGAATGGCCAGGGACAAAAGCATCATGGCATATCCCGCCACAGATATCACAGCCATGACTCCCATAAGCTTTTTCCGGTGCATATGTCTGGAAATCGCCGGGTAAAAGATCATAAGGAAGGCTGTAGCCGCCATGCCCACTGTGGTGAACAGGGAATAGAGTCCACCATTGTATCCAAAGGTAAAGTAAATATAAGTAGATCCGATTCCTCCGATCACAAGGCCGTTCCCCACCTGCTGAATCAGGAAAATCACTGCAATCCACACCAGCTGCTCATTGCGGGCAATGGTCCGAAATACCTGCAGCAGGGAAAATTTCTCCTGCTTCTTTTGGGACACACTCTCCCTGTGCTCCTGCACCCCAAACAGCGTAAATAGAATAAACAGGGGAGCCAGAATGGCTACAATCAGTGCAACCCAGCCGTAGGCCACTGCCGTACTGCCGCCGATAGCCCCGGAGCCTGTGGTAAACATAGGAATCAGTATGGCAGCCAGCGTGCCGCCGATGCCGGCGAAAAGCGTGGCCCTGGAGGTGAACTGGTTTCTGGCATTGGCGTCAGACCCTAAAGCCGGAATCATCCCCCAGTAGGATATATCGCTCATGGTATAGGTAATGCTAAATGCAAAATACATGGCGGCAAAGAACCACACAAAGCTCCAGCCCTGGAGTTTACTGTTGAAGAGCAGATAAATCACCACAGAGGTGGAAAGGCCTCCCGCCAGCAGCCAGGGCTTGAATTTCCCATATTTCGACCGGGTGCGCTCGATGATGCTGCCCATAATGGGGTCGTTTAGCGCATCAAATACCCGGGCTGCTATCATGATGCCTGTCACAGCCCCTATCTGCGCCCCGTTCAGGGAATGGGTAAACAGCACATAGGTCAACAGGTAGCTGTTGATCAGACAGTACACCGCATCTCGGCCTACGGTTCCCAGGGGGAAATAGATCAGGTTTTTCTTCGTTTGCTTCTCATTGTCCATGGTCTTTGGCCCTCCTACTCTCTTCTAAGGCTTCATTTTAGAGGAATGATACTGTATTGTCAATGAAATTGTTACACAAGTCTGATCAGGTTTCTGCGCTTTCCAAAAGCCTATTTTGAGAGATTCTGCACATCATATGAGAGGGCTCCACTTTCACAGCTTCCTCCAGAAATCCGGCAGGGAGACCGCAAAATACGGAATCTTCACCTGGTCTGCTCTTGTCTGTATTACTTATTTTTGCTTTCCCCCATTTCTTTGGTTCTTTTAAGTTTTACATATTTTATCACCAGAAATTGGACGGTTCAACAGGATAAATTGTGATTCTATTTACTTTTTTTGCTCTTGTTTCTCTGTGTCTTTTATGGTAAAATATCTGTATGGCCTGTCCGCTGGGTTTTAGAGCTACTGCCCGGGACTAGAGGACATGGTGGCAGGAAAGATAAAAACAAAACCCTGGAAAGGAGAATGGTTATGAAAGATATTATAAGAAATGCCATTTGCATTATTGTCGTGTTCATTGTGCTGCAGTATGTGGGGGCAATGTTCGGTTATTTCCCTTTCATTGGCAATGATTTGACCCTCAAAGCCGTGGAGTATACAGGCCTGCTGCTGGCTGTGGTAATAGTGGTCTGTACTTGTTGGATCATTCATGTAATACAGGATAAGGACAGATAGCCTCCAGTCCAGGCAGTCGGAAGCTTTTTAAGAAAATACTATGTGTATTCCCCCAGCAAAAACGCCATGGAGATGTTCCTGTATCCGCTCTTGGATAAAGTGGCAGGCAACAATTAAATACTTTCAGAAAACTTTCCCTTGTAAACTACTTATAAGGGCAAAAACAAGGGAAAATACAACGTATTGGGCATAACATGGACACCGTTCCGCATACTGCACATTATAATTGTTCCAGACAGGCCCGGATTTCGGCGCATACAGCGCGGTCGTTCTCAAACATTTTCGCAAACAAGCGTTTCAGCGTTTCCTGGGTCTCCTTTTGCAGAATCAGAGCCCCTGACTGCTGGGTGATAGCGTATCCGGTCTCGGGACCCACGCCCAGCGCGCCCCATATCTTCCATCCAAGCCCATGTGTCTCCTCATTTCCGTCCTTGAGGTACCGGGCAAAGATGATATCGCTCAGCCGACTATGAATTTCCGTATTTGTGTAAATATCACATAGCATGTTTTCGGCTCCGCTAAAGCATTCCGCCGCATGCCATCTGGCTTCTATCGGCACGCCGTTGATGCCACACATCATGGCAGCGATGTCCATGGCGTTTTCCGTGGTCACATGGTCCAGCGCGTTCATAATCACGCTTTCCAGCGCCCCGTGCTCCTCATAGGACAGGGCTGAGGCGATGCGCTCCAGGAACTCCCTGTAGGTCATGCTGGGCGTGGTGTTGCCAGTGATGACAATGGCATCGCGCAGCAGGGAATGCCAATTGCCGGGCAAAGCATGAAACCGGGAGTCCAGGCCGTATACCATATCCCCATCACACCCTACCGCAAGAATCCAGGCCATTTCATCCTCTAACCGAAGCATCGTCGGGAAGCCGGCATCCAAAGAGCTTTTCATTGCGAAAAGCACCTCTTCCCGCCCGCTTGCACTGTTAAAGCGCAGCCAGGAAAATCCCGCAAACCGCGCCAGCGCATCCACAAATCCATCGTCCCAGCGCCAGCCACCGGGAAACCCCGGCAGGGAGTGGGGCTCCACAGTGTCGTCCCAGGGATAATCGAAGCCAAATGCCAGCGTGGAAGCTGTCAAAAGGCAGTGATAAATGGATAGCTGGTGGCGTTCCAGCAGATTATCGCCACAGGGGCTGCAATGGATACAATAGCGACGGTTCGGTGCGCACCAATATGGCGTTTCCGCCGTGTATCCCCGGGCAATGACCAATGCAGACGCAAGCGCTGCGGTGAAGTTGTCCGATTCCGCATCTACCGGAAAGGGTACCTGATGTTCTAAGATTTTTTTCATAATGCTATGCCCATAATCCATAATGTTCACCGACAGCCTCTCCTTCCCTGAAACTACTCCCCCAAAATCTTTTTTAACATAATGATTTCATCGGTGCGGTACTCTTCTCTAAATCCATTTCCCAAAAACAGAGGAACCGCCGGATTGTCAATTGCTATGTCGTCATAGAGAACCTCAATCCCATTCTCCGCAGCCGCTTTGCACAATAAACTTAGCCCCTGCTTTCCATATCCCCTGCCCCGATACCTGGAATCAATGATGATATCCGCGAGCCAGATTTTCCTGTCGTTATCAAAATGGTAAGCGATTTCTCCAAGGAATTCATCTGATTCACATTTCATCAGATAACAGTAAAAGCGCTTATTCTCATAATGAATCACCCAATCGTTATACCATCCCGGCCATCTGCTTTCAGGAAACGGAATCGTTCCTCCCCAGGCATGGTTATAGGACATGGTCGCTTCATCGCTCAACAGTTCTCTGCGGAACCAAAGGTCCTCTAACCGCGGTTCATATAATCGAATCATTTCATCCTCCAAACATGTGAAAAGCTTTAAAGTAATGCTAATAGTAGCATTCCCTTTCATCAATAAGCATTGAATCCATATCAAAGAAAACCATTTTACATTTACCATTTCCTGTTTCTCCCCATGGCTAATCCATGCCCCTGCATCCACATAGCTGCCATTGGGTCTTGTTATTTTTCATTGGGTATATACCACACATCCTCCCCCTCAAATCCGCAGTGCCCATACCCCCTTTCAGGGTTCGTAACAAATGCAGCAATACAAATGTTCCTATCTTTGCTTTTGCGCTATCAAAATCGTTGCATTGCCACCCAACACTTTTTCAATTACAAATCCTGCATCCTGCAATAAATCTTTTTCATGCTCCAAAGTTAAGGGAATATCAAAATGTACATAGCAATTCTTTGATATTGCAGACTGCTCTCTTTTTTTCAGATATACACTGCGCAGTAGATTTTCTTCTTCCTCACAGCAGGCAATATAGTCTCCTAATAGGAAAACACCTCTCTCATTCAGGCTGCAATAAATCTTCTTATATAATTCCTTTTTGCGTTCTGGCAGGAAATGGTGCAGGCTCTCAAAGGAAATGACAGCATCCCATTTCCCATATCCAAAATCATATTGAAAATAATCCTGACAGATTGTGGTAAGGGGTTTGTCCTGATGTTTTTCAAGTAATTTATACAGCATATTTGCGCATAAATCTACGCCTGTTACCTCAATGTTGGGATTTTTCTGCCATATCTTATCCAATTCTAACCCAGTTCCACATCCCAAGTCTAAAACCTTTTGGCATTCCGAAGGTAACGCTTCAGCAAATATCTGGTAAGATTCTCTCCAAAATGACATATGATCTTCATAACCATCCAGCCGCTTCGCAAAAAAGTCCGACATTTCTTCCAGCTGGGAATCTGCTGTATCCTGAAGCCATTGTTTTAAATTCTGCATGTATTCTTCAGATGATTGCATCCTATTTTCCTCTTTCCGTAATTATACCCCTTTGCGCGCTTCGGCGCGCATA
>CANRZC010000011.1 GCA_947644185.1 uncultured Acetatifactor sp. | reverse complement strand
TTCCATGTTCCTCTCTGTTTTTCCTACTCTAAGAATAGCATTTCTCTTTTTTTCCTCAATGATGGGGAGAAGCTGTTCTGGTATCATCTCCTGGCTGAGCACTGTGAAATCCAGGTCTCGGAGCTTGATTTTCTCCTCATTCATCATGGTACAGCCGGTCATGAACAGCATACAGGCTAGCACCAACCCATAGAACCCTGTTTTCTTCAATGGTAGACCTCACAAACTTTTTTCTATTTTCTTCTATTTTATGTACAGTTTGGAATTTCTATGCTAGAATAAGAGGGATTGTTCTATAAATATTGTGAGGAAAGGCTGATACCATGATTCGTCTGATTTTAGTGGCACTTTATTTGTTTTTATTCCTGGTTCTCTCCATCCCGGTACTGGTGGTAGAGTGGTTGGTGGGAAAGCGAGATCCCGGACACAGAGACAGACTCTCCAAAGCTTTGGTGGGCTGGGGCTTTCGCTGCATCTATACGCTGGCCGGCACAAAGCTCATTGTAAAGGGAAAGGAGAATATCCCCGTGGATACCGCTGCTCTGTTTGTAGGCAATCACCGCAGCTATTTCGACATAGTGCTGACCTATCCCCAGTTCCCTGGCATCACAGGATATGTGGCCAAAAAAGAAATGCTGCGCTATCCCCTGTTGAAAAATTGGATGCGCAACATTCACTGCCTGTTCCTGGACAGAGACAATATCAAAGAGGGCTTAAAGACCATCCTGGCAGGGGTGGAGGAGGTGAAAAATGGGGTGTCCCTGTGCATCTTCCCGGAAGGCACCCGCAACAAGGTAAACGATACCTTTCTGCCTTTCCATGAGGGCAGCTTTAAGATAGCAGAAAAAGGGGGCGTCCCTGTGGTCCCCATGGTCATTGTGAATGCGGCAGATATCTTTGAGGACCATATGCCATGGATCCGGCGCACAACTGTGATCATCGAGTTCCAGCCCCCCATTGATATGAAGGAAATGGATCGGACCGCCCGGAAAAATGTAGGTACCTATGTGAACAATCTTATTTCAGAGCGGTATTTCCAGTTGAAAGAAGCGTATTTCCCGGCAACTCCACCTGAAAAGTAGTCACTTCGTCCTGGCTCCTGGCCGTGATAGTGCCACCGTGGAGGGTTACAATCTCCCTTGCGATGGCAAGCCCCAGTCCAGCCCCGCCGGTATTGGTAGATCTGGCATCATCCAGCCGGAAAAATTTCTCGAAAATGGCCTCCAGCTTATGGGGCGGAATGGTTCTTCCTCGGTTAGAGAAGACTATTCGCACATGGTTTTCCACTGCTTTGCACTCCACAGCTATCTCTGTGCCCGGATAGCTGTAGGCGATTGCATTCTTCAGAAGATTGTTGAACACCCTGGCCAGCTTCTCCCCATCTGCATACAGTCCAATGGGCCCTCCAGAAGGGTCCTCCTCTATCTCCAGCTTTACGGTATTTCCATGCTCACTTAGCAGCGGATAGAATTCATCTGCCATCTGCTCCAGCATGAAAGAAAGGTTCACCGTCTCCTTTTCCAGTGTAATGGTCTGCAGGTTATAGCGGGTAATCTCAAAGAATTCATTGATGAGCTTCTCTAACCGCAGCGCCTTGTCCAAAGTAATGTTCACATATTTGGCCCTCTGGGCGGCAGGCATGTCCGACGCTTCCTCCAGAAGGCTTAGGTATCCCACAACAGAAGTCAATGGTGTCTTTAAGTCGTGAGCCAGGTAGGTAATCAGATCGTTCTTGCGGCTTGCCTCCTCCCGCAGTATCTGCTCCTTGCGCTGCATGTCTGCCTTGATCTCCACCATCCGCACGGAAATCTCTTCATAGCCCTGAGGGAATACCTCCAGAGCCTCTTTCTCGTGGTGCATATAATCATCAATCATCCGGCCTGCATCCTGCACGGCCACTTTCGCCTGTCTGGACCCATACAAAATGGCCACAGCCCGCACCAGCACTATTATCACCGCAGCCAGAACAAGCACCCCACTAAACAGGGTCCGCTTCACGCTCATCCAGTTGATGCCCTTCGTGTAATACCCGTCCACAGTGGCATCCTCCAGCGCAATCCACTCTGTGTATATGAACTTCTGCTCTATCCATTCCCGCACAAATCCATTGAGAAACACATCCAAAATATCATATAAAATCCGGCACAGCAGTAGGCCTCCCACTAGGATAAGGCAAGTGACCAGAAATCGTTTCCCCTTTTGCTTAGCCCTCAATTTTGTACCCACACCCCCAGACCGTCTTGATGTATTTCGGGTGCTCAAAGGAATCTCCCATTTTTTCCCGCAGATGCCTTATGTGCACCGTAATGGTATTATTGTTTTTCGTGTAATACTCCTCTTCCCAGATCAGGTGAAACAGCTCTTCCGCGCTGACCACCTGTCCCCTTCGCTGACACAGGATCCGAAGAATGGAAAATTCTGTGGGTGTCAGGTTTAAGGGTCTTTCGTTCAGAAAGCATTCGTGGGTCTTCACATTTACAGTCAAGCCGGATATCTCCAGCAGATCCTCCTGCTGCATGCCTGTGTTATAGCGCTTGTACCGGCGTAGCTGTGCTTTCACCCGGGCCACCAGCTCCAAGGGCAGAAAAGGCTTGGTCATGTAATCGTCCGCCCCCATGGTTAGGCCGGTAATTTTGTCCATCTCCTCCCCCTTTGCCGTGAGCATGATAATGGGATAATTGTGTTTCTCCCTGATTTTCCGGCAAATGTCAAGGCCGCTTGCACCTGGCATCATGATATCCAAAATCGCCAGATCCAGATGCTCCTTCTCTGCTACATCCATGGCTTGTACGCCGTCATAGCATTTGTAGATCTGGTAGCCCTCATTTTCCAGATAGAGGGCCACCAGATCTGCAATCTCCTTTTCATCCTCTGCTATTAATATGCTTTCGCTCATAGCTTACCTCTTCCCCAAAAATCTCAACTATATTTTACTGCAAAGGACCCAGCATAAGGTTAAGATTTTCCTAATATTTATCATACATCCCTATCCTGCAAAAATGCCAGAACCTGTGCAAATCCCATATCATGGGAAGCTTTGATCAGGATTGTGCAGCCTTCTGGAAGCAGGCTAGCTTTATCTGTGGTCAGCAGCTCCAGCAAAGCCTTTCTATGGGCAAAGTGCTGGATGTGTGCATCTGGCATATCCATACAGCCCCCGCCTGTCCCTGAGGCCTCTATGGCCCCCTGATACATGTACAAAGACTCCTCTCCCACACAGAGGATGCAGTCAATACCGGATTCTACCGCTACTCTTCCTACCTCCTCATGGAGCTTGTGAGAATTCTCTCCTAAATTCAACATGTCACCCAGAATCGCCACCTTCCAGGTATCCGCCATTGCAAGCAAATCCAATGCAGCTTTCACAGAAGCTGGGTTGGCATTATAGCAGTCGTCAATGATTGTGTACTGGGCGCATGGGATGATATGAGTCCGCCCGTCTACAGCGGCCACCTTTCCAATTCCGGCAGCAATCTGCTCCCCGGTGAGCTCAAACAGTCTGGCCACACAGGCTGCTGCCGCTGCATTTAACACCATATGTCTCCCAGGCTGAGGCACATGTATGGAAAGTGCCTGGCTGTCTGAACCTGGAGCTACCTCCTGTTTTTGGTCAGTCTGTGGCATCTTCATCTGCAAGGTGGCATCACTGCCCCACAGCCCTCTGCTGACAATATCCACTGCGGCCACCTCCTGGGCGGGACTGCTTCCCAGCCCAAAGAAATGTGGCTTATGTCCTTTTATTTCCCTCAGGCCACTGAGCTTATCATCCTCTCCATTGAGGCAGATCTCCCCATCCTCAGCCATAAAGTCAAAAATTTCCGATTTGGCCCGCAGGATACCATCTCTGTCCTTTAGATTGTTCAGATGGCTCTGACCGATATTGGTTATGACACACACATCCGGCCGGGCCATTTTGCTCAGGCGATGCATCTCCCCAAACTCGCTGATACCCATCTCCACCACAGCCAGTTCATGCTCCCTGCGAATGCGCAGCAAAGTCAAGGGCACGCCGATTTCATTGTTAAAGTTGCCCTCTGTCTTCAGAACATGATATTTCTCAGCCAGCACACCGGCGATGAATTCTTTGGTACTGGTCTTGCCTACACTGCCTGTGATGCCAATGATTTTGGCGGATAGCTTTTTTCGATAGGCTTCTGCAATCTCTTTTAAGGCTTGCAGGCTGTCCTCCACCAGTATATAATTGCCCCAGCCTTCTGCCTTCTGGGCTTCCCCCACTTCCTCCGGGCGCTTCTGCGTGATAGCCAGAATAGCACCTTTGGCAAATGCAGCCGAAATAAAATCATGTCCATCCACTCTCTCGCCCACGGTAGCCAGGAACACGCCATTCTCCTCCACCAGCCTGGAGTCAATGACTACAGAGCCGACATAGCTATCTCCATCTGCCTTTCCTCCCTGCAGCACCAGTTGCCCACCACATGCCTGGGCAATCTCCCTTATGGTCAAATCCATCATGCTTTCTCCCATCCCTTCTTTTCTCTCAGTCCTTCTCTCACACCCTCAGAAGCCTGTTATCAGACAGGCTTTCTTCCTCATTTATGTACCAGCTCCAGAATCCTCTCACACAGCTGTCCAAAATCCATGCCTGCCGCTGCTGCCTCCTGGGGTAAAAGCGATGTAGGCGTCATTCCCGGCAGTGTGTTGGCCTCCAGACAATAAATTTCTCCGTCCGCACCCATCACAAAATCCATCCTGGCATAGCTCTTCAACCGCAGAGCTTCAAATACCTGCTCCGCTATCTGCTGCATCCGAAGACTTTTCTCCTGTGGAATCTGGGCAGGGCAAGTCTCCACAGTGCTACCTGCCTGATATTTATTTTTGTAGTCATAAAAGCCTTCCTTTGGGGCCATCTCTATCACCGGCAACGCCTTCCCATCTATGACACCCACGGAGAACTCCCTGCCTTTGATGTATTCCTCCACGATGACCTCATCCCCATAGCGAAATGCCTCCTCCATAGCATTCTCATATTCAGAAGGCCCATTGGCAATGCAGACACCTATGCTGGAGCCTCCACAGCAGGTCTTTACGATACAAGGATATTGGATGTTGGCTTTTACGTCTTCTCCCCGTCTCAGCCGAAAGCCCTGTGGTGTGGGAATCTCATATGCCTTGAACAAATCTTTGGTAATCCCCTTGTCCATAGCCAGACAGGATCCCGTAAAATCCGCTCCTGTGTAAGGAATGTCCAGTAGGTCAAAGCAGGCCTGAATCCTGCCGTCCTCACCATTTGCCCCATGGAGCGCCAAAAACACACAGTCCGCCTTCTGGCAGATTTCCAGTACATGGGGGCCGAAAAATCCTTTCCCTCCATCCCCACGCATCTTTTTAATGGCCTCCAGGTCAGGGCATTCCTCCCCCACCGCACTTACCTGGGCCGCCCAATCTGTATTTTGTTCAAAAATATCCTCTGTATCTCCCTCATATCCTAAGTACACATCCAGCAGGATGGCCTGATGCCCTCTGTTTTTGAAGGCATGGTAAATCATGCCGCCAGAGCTCAGCGACACATCTCTCTCCGAACTGATTCCTCCTGCCAAAACAACAATTTTCATATAAAGCCTCGCTTTCTCCCATACAGGCATTCTATTGATACTTATTCTTTTCCTATCTCATACATGACAGCAGCTGGAAAGACAGTTTCCCATCTACCAGCCTTTTCATTATACTAAGAATAAGGAGCAGAGGCAACCAAAAAGTCTGACGAAACCATTTCGTCAGACCGCCTCTTTCTCCGCCTCATAGACTACCTGGCCATCAATGATGGTGTATAGTGTCCTGGTAAATACCTCCATGGGATTTCCTGTGAAAATTGCAATGTCTGCGTCCTTCCCCACCTCCAGGCTCCCTACTCTATCTGCCACGCCACAGATAAGAGCCGGATGAATTGTAATGGCCTTGTAGCCCTCCTCCAGAGCCAGACCAGACTTCACCGCCAGTCCTGCACACAGTGGCAGGGACTGAATCAGCGATACCGGATGATCCGTGGTGATTGCGGTCATCACGCCGGCCTGGTTTAGCACTCCCACTGTCTTAAAGGCCATATTCTGTACCTCAATTTTACTTCTGCTGGCCAGATCAGGTCCCACAATGGCCGGAAACCCTTCTGCAGCCAGTTCCTGAGCAATCAAATGCCCCTCAGAGCAGTGATCCAAAGTCATCCTCAGGTTAAATTCTTTCGCAATGCGGATTGCTGTAAAAATGTCATCCACCCGGTGCACATGGGCCTTCAGGGGAATATCCCGGTTCAGCACTGGGAGCCAACACTCCAGATTGAAATCTTCCTCAAAATCCTCTCCATTTTGTCTGGCCTTGCTTTTCTTCTCTCGATATTCACAGGCCTTGGTTAGTTCCTCCCGCAGCATAGCCGCTATGGCCATTCTGGTGGAGGGGCTTTTCCCCTGGGTGGAATAGTTGACCTTCGGATTCTCTCCAAATGCCACCTTCATAGCCGCTGGAGCCTTCACCACCAGATCGTCCACACGCCGCCCTCTTGTCTTCAGAAAGGCAAACTGACCGCCCACCACATTAGAACTGCCCGGCCCTATCATCGCTGCAGTGATCCCTGCCCGGACAGCATCGTCAAAGGCAGCGTCCATGGTGTTCACTGCATCAATGGCCCGCAAGTAGGGCGTAATAGGATTTACCGTCTCATTACAGTCATCCCCTTCCATACCCTTTTTCTCCTCTGTAATCCCCATGTGACAGTGGGCTTCTATCAGCCCAGGCATAATCAAACCATTCCTGACCACAATAACCCGCTCCCCGCAGGCTGGCTGAAATGCCGAGCCATCCCTTTTGCCAATCTCAGCAATCTTTCCATCCAAAATCCGCAGCCACCCATCCTTGATATCTGCCCCCGCCATGGTCTTAATCAATCCACCAATAATATACACAACCCACCTCCACCCAATATCTATCCCCATGCTGCCTGCATTATGCAGGCAGCACATACACCAAAAAACAATTTCTGTCGCCATGTACAACAGAACGCAGTTCTGTTGCCAAAAAATCGGTGCAAGACCGGAAGAATACCAAAGCGAACAAGGTTCGCTTTGGTATTCTTCCATGTGCAATATAGATTTTCTTAGCGGGCGTTTTTTGACCGCTTAGAAAATCTTTGCACATTTTTATGGGAGCAACCTCTCCGGATCCACAGGGGCTCCATTCATGGTAAGCTTTAAATACAGATTGCTTCCCTCCAGGCTGAAATACTTGGTAGGTGCCCCGATAAATCCGATGATCTCCCCGGGCTCCACATGGCTGCCCTCCGTCACCCTTATCTCCTCCAGCTGCCCATAGGTAATCTGATAACCATCCCCCAGATCCATGGTAAGTGCATGTCCAATTTCTTCATTTTCAAAAATGGCTGTCACTGTGCCATCTGCGCAGGCTGCCACAGCTGCCCCCTGTTCCGCTGCTATCATCAGTGCAGGATTGTACTTAAACTGGTCCAAGGTGGAGAAGTAGACACCACCATTCATGCTGAAGGGAATTAGCACCTCGCCGCTCACAGGACGCAACAGTCCATCACTTTCTGCAAAATGTAAGGGTTCCCCCGCTACCGCATTGCCCCCTGTGCTGGCCTCTGGTGCCTGGGTATTTTCAGCGCTGTTCTCCTCAGGCTGGGGCGTATCCAGGTTTGTCTCGCTCTCACTTCCGTCTGTGCCCTGTTCTGGCTTCTCTTGTGGAATCTCTGGCTCCTCAGCAATGGTGTCCTGTGACGGCAGCTCTTCTGGCATATCGTCCGTCAGCCCTGGGATTTTCACCAGTCCGGAACCTGCTTCCTCCATGGGCAGATAATCCAAATCATTTCCCAGCTCTGGGATCTCTTCGGAAATGTCTGGAATATTCTCTGCAATACTCTCTTTCTTTGTATCTACGCTTTCCTCCAATGGATCATTTTTTGCGATTTCCTGATACTTGTCCTCTACATTGTCCTCCAGCGCTGTAAAGTCAATGGTGTAACCATCCCCCTGTTCCTCTGTGTTGTTTGACTTCATGTAGATTCCTGTCATGGTCAGTGCCGCGAGCACAAACACGGATGAGGCAATCATGATAGTGCGTTCCTTTTTCGCATTGTTCCTTCTGTTTTTTCTCATAGCTGACTTCCCTTCCTTTTCATTCAAAGCAAACTCATATTGTGAGATTCATTTTCTCATTGACAGTTTGCCCCGCTGGAAAAGAATTATGCATGCGTATTTTTATAATCGAGTAGGGGAATGCCCTTCTCCACTACTCGCCGCGCGGCCCGCACGCCGCCTAAGCGGCATATTACCTTTGTGCGGGCCTGTGCATACAACAAAAAAGACAGCTTCTCTTCTTGAAAAGCTGCCTTACTTTGTTTTGTTATCTCATTAGGCCTGGGCCTGATACTTTGCCACATCTACATGCTGCACTGTACCTGCACAGCCATTTTCATACAGAAACACACCACTGTTGCGAATGGCACCCTGTGTCTGACCCGAGCTTCCCTTCAAGGTAAAGTCTGTAGACACATTTTGCAGGCAAATGGCACCCACACCCTTATCTGCCAGCCTGTAGAGCACATCGTTTCCATTCTCGTCCTTGCACCAAATCTTTAATTTCTCCCAGATGGCATCGTTCTCGTCAATCCAGCCGTTTCCGTCCTCATCATATTTCGCCAGATCCGCAAAACCATTTCCGCTGGCGGTACCGAACAATTCATTGCCATCGTTAATCTTGCCATCCCCGTTCTTGTCCAAAGCCAGATAGCCACTGCCTGCCCCTAACTGCGACACCTCGTCTAGCTCTCCATCCCCATCGATATCAAAGTAAAAGGTCTGATCGGAGAGAGAGGCAATGTCTGTGTCCAGATTAATCACCAGCGGGTCGCACATGGTAAAGCCCAGATGCAAGCTTTCCAGATACCGCTCCTGCACACTGCGGCTCATACCCACATTTACATTGAAATCAATCTCTCTGCCGTCAGCGGTGCGCACCTTCCCCACAGTAGAAAAGCAGGTCTCCTCAGACTCTATCTTGATTGTCTCGTTCACATAGGACAGCACTCTCATGTTGGCTATATTCCCCAGCGCCAGACCTTGCTGTCCGTTCTGCGTCAGGGAACCGGAGGTATTTTGATTCGCCATGTCATATGCACTATTCTGGGTCTGCCCAGATACCGACTCATAGGGTGTCTGGGCGCCCCCCTGCTCCTGGTTCCACCTGCCAAAGCGGTTCCTTCTGACCGCATACAGAAGGTCAAAAATATAGCGGATGGTGGTCTGGCGAATATTCGCCATGGTATCGCTGGCGGAGCTCCTGATTGTCATATTGGAGCTGCGACTCTGCAGGCGACCCTGCCAATCCGAGAGCGTGGTAGCAGACGGATCCCCTGACTGGACTTGCTTTTTCCCACCTGTCTCTTCCGTTCCTGAGGGATTTGTAGTGTCTCCCCCCACAGCAGTGTTCAAAGCATTTCCGCCGCCTGTCAAGTCGCGCCTGAACTTAAGCACTGTAAACCGTCTCATGGAAACAGCCGTTGCATGATAGTTTCTGGCAGATTCCATCCCTATTGTACTGGAATCAATCTTCAATCCTTTCTTCACTCCTTTATGTCCACCCATCCTGCAAGCTTTATCCCCCACCCACCCTCCATGACTAGGATCGGGGCTTCTGCCGGACTTTTTATGGTTTCCATCCTGTCCGCGACATAAAAAAATGGCATTTAGACAGGGAATTCCTTTCCCTGTTAAATACCATCCGTGGTGTCCATATCTCAAATTACTCGGAGCAGCCGGCCAAACTGCTTTCCTGTACTAAGTATATCGACAGGTTTGCGGCTTTCTTTAGCCTGTTTTTACCAGCTTATTTCTTCTGTTTTTCTGCAGCCTGCTTTGCCTGAGCTGCTTTTGCTGACATCATGCCTGCCAGCATCTCTCTGGGCACAACGATGTTCGCCCCAAAGGGATTGATTACCATGCCCAGGGCGGGGCAGATATTGCCCTTTGGATCCCTGCGCAGTATCATAGCCGCATAGTCTTCCAGCTTCAGTGCAAAGAAGGGAAACTTCTGATTCTTCTCCTGCCATTTCTTGTATTCTGTCTCATCTGTGAAGGCCATGAAGAATTTCGCGCCGTCAGGGGTGGTAAGCATGGGAAACTGCACCTTGCTGCCAGGGGCCACGGCAAGCTTGCCGCTTGCATCTTCTGCGGGAGCAGGCTCGATAATCGCCGGAGAGAGGAAGCTTGCCTTGACAAGCTCTCCCAGGAACATATTGCGGTGGGCGGGGGTGTCCTCGGCCTTCATCAGCTCGATAGACCCCATCAACATCGGATTGGATACGGTTTTATTAAATTCCATGGTTTCTCCTTTTTTGTGTACAATTTTAATTTTCAGCCATTTTATTTCTGGGATACTTTTTGTCCTCTCTATTATAGCCACCTGACCTCATTTGTGCAACCCAATTTTCTCTAAACTCCCAGACAGTGGCCCGATGCAGCAGCCTGACTATCATCACCATGATAAATCTGTTAAAACCGCCTCCAGCCTCTCCTGTGTATCCGCGAAATAAATGCCGCCTCCATTCAGCTTCGCCTGGCTCATGGTCAGATCTCTGGGCTTTTCCCCATAGCTCTCCTGATCCTTTTCCAGCCGCTGTTTGTCCCAGCCAAAACGCTCAAAAAAAGAATACACCATGTGATACATGCTTTTGCTGCCCGGCGCACCAAAGTTATACACACCACCCTCCAGTGTAAAAGCTGCCTCCAAATTCTCTGCCACCTGATTCACGTCTGTGATACCTCTGATATCATTTGGTGAATAGCGCAGTGTTTCCTGGGTCTTAAGCTTGGCCAGAAGCGTCCGCAGGAAGTCACTGTGTTCCCCTTGCTGCAGTGTCCGTGAATCATACATCCAAGATAGTCTTAAGCTTACGCTGTCTGGATTCACCTCCATACACCGCTCCTCGGCTGCCAGCTTCTCCCTGCCGTATAGATTGCCAGGGCACACCTTCTCCCTCTCCTGGTGCGGGCCCTTGACACTGCTCCCCGCATACACCTGATCCGAGCTGCAAAGCAGGCATTTTGCGCCCACCTCTCCCGCAGCCTTTGCCATATTCACTGCACCTTCCACATTGATGGCCCAGGAGCGCTCTGGCTCCCTCTCACACTGGCCAATGTCAGAAATGGCAGCGCAGTGCACCACATAGTCTGGCCTCCAGTGCTGAAGCTTCTTTAAGACCTGGGACTCTTTGGTGATGTCCAGTTCCCCATGGCCTGGGGCCCAGATCTCATATTTTCCCCCATAGAAATCCACCACTCTGCTGCCCATAAATCCCGATGCCCCTGTCACCAACAACCGTTTCATTCTTTTCACCCTCCTTGTTTGCTCCTCACCATTTGATGAATTCATTATATTCCTTTTTCATTCCTCCACGCAAGCCCCTCCAGGTGGTGATTTCTGAAATATAATTTTGAAATATTTTTGTAACACTCTTGTCATTTTCTATATCTGGTATTATAATAGGTTCATCTGCTACTAAATGTTGTGAGAATCTCCATAGAAAAGGGAGACTACAAAAGAAAGGCAATTCACGGATGAACCTGTCAGATCTGGCCAGAAATTCACATATGCTGCGAGGCTCCCTATCCAAAAGAGGCTATATGCGCTGGTGGCACTCTTTTTCTGGCATACAGTCAGAGACAGGGGAGACCCGCCGTTTCTTTGTAGAATTTTTTATCATCAATCCCGGGCTGGGGAAATCAAGACCTGTTTTAGGCCAACATCCCTATTTCAAAAAGAGAGGCATGAAGCCCTCCTATGTGATGGTAAAGGCTGGTGTCTTTCCCGATGAAGCGGGAAATGGCGGCAGGCAGCTTCACGCCTTCTACCCGATTTCTACTTTACAGGCCACGGGCAGTCCGCTGATTATGCAAGTAAAGGATCCCCATATTGGCCATTGCCTCTACAGCGAAGACAGGCTTACTGGTTCTGTCCAGGTAACGTCCAGGGAAGCCAGGCATCGCTCCCGAATGACAGATGCAGGCTGTATGGAATGGGATGTGAAAGTCAATAAAGCAGTATCCTGTCATACTGGTGCCCTGGGCGGCAGATTGGCTGAGGTTTTTCGAAAGCTGGACAGCTACTGGCACGGGGAGGGCATCCGCAGTTTTTTCCAGGGAAGCGTCATTTTAGATGGGGTTTCCTATGAGGTGTCTTCTGAGTCCAGCTATGGCTACGCAGACAAGCACTGGGGCCGCGGCTTCCAGAATCCCTGGTTTCAGTTTGCATGCGGGAAGCTGACCAGTGCCCGCACAGGCAATACACTGCGCCACTCTGTGGTAGCCCTAAACTGTGTGTGTCCCAAATTTCTCTTCTTCCCTCTGCGTCCCCGCCTGGTGCTGCAGCTAACCTATATGGGAGAGGATTTCCAGTTCACCCGCTGCAAATGGGAGACCAAAGAGACTAGCAAGCGGTTCATCTGGCATGTGTTGGGCCAGAATAAGGATGCCGTGGTGAAGCTCTCCGGCAGCTGCACCAAAAGAGAGATGCTACACCTACAGTATGAAGATCCAGACGGGAATAAAGAAGCCAGACCCCTGTGGGGAGGGTGCGGCGGCATCGGCACCCTGGAATTGTTCCGAAAGGTATCTGGCACCAGGGAATGCATGGATACCTTAAAGCTTGCTGACGCTCTGTGCATCTACCGCGAATCCTGATGGATCGGATTCAGTCTCAATTTTGCTTCCAGCCACTGTGTACGCCCAGGGAAAGACTATAGCTTTAACAGGATTTCCACCAGAAAGCCCCTGTTATCTGCCCCATGGTCCAGCCCTACCTCTCCCCCGTGGGCTGCCACAATCTGGCGCACAATGAGCAAACCCAGTCCATGCCGCAGCTGTACTCCATTTCCGCTGTCCATCATGTAGTGCGGAATGTTTTGCAAAGCTTCCAATTGTGCTTCCTCCACCCCCACTCCATCATCCATGAGGCGAATCTGCGCCTTTCCTTCCACAATCTGTAGCGCCACCTGAATATGGCAGCCCTGAGGATTGTGCAGCATAGAGTTATTCAACACATTTGAGATGGCACGCTGTAGCAGTTCCCTGTCCCCCCGCAGCTTGCACACTGTCAATCCTTCCTGGCACTGAAAGTGAACCGGATACTTCCCCTCCAAATCCAGATTCACAAAATCCGCCACTGTCTGGCGCAACACTGCAATCAAATGAAACTCCTCCATTTTCACAGGCTGCATCTGATACTCCAATTTAGAAGCCAGATTCAGGTTTCCCACCAGGTTTTTCATCTTCATACTCTGGATCCGAATGACCCGGGCCTTTTTTCTGGCCTCCTCAGGCAAAGAGGTGTCCTCCTCCAGCTCTGCAGCATACCCCATCACCATGGTCAGGGGTGTGCGGATATCATGGGACACGCCGGATATCCAGCCTGCTCTTGCATTCTCCTTCCTTCGAAGCGCCCGCTCCTGAGCCCGCAGCTTCTCATTGACCCGATTCACTGCCCCAGCCACCTCCGCCAGAAAGCCCTGCTCCCGCACATAGATTTCTTTCTCTGGCAATGCCTCCATGCCCTGTACCACTGGCTTTACTGACCGCAGGATGCCAGTGCCAAGAGTCATATAGATCAGAAAGACCAAAAGACCATTCATGGCCAGGAATGTAAGCAACATCCTGGGCAATCCAGCTATGAGTCCGTAGTCAAAGGTATTCCACAAAAGCTTCCAGTAGGAGGTCTTTGGATGTCCCAGTATGACCAAATCGTCTCCCCTGGAACCTACCGTTGTAGGATAGTCCGCAATATAGCCTCTGGTATACCAGGAAATCTCTGCCACAGAATAGTGCAGTGGAATCTCCTGTGGCAAGCCCTGGCTGTGCCATATCACATTTCCGGTCCCGTCCTCAACGAGAATGCCCCATGCCCCATACTTCGCTAACTCCTCCTGCCCTGTCTCTGACAGCCTATATGCACCGTCCTCTCCAATGCTCAGCTCCTCTCCCACCTTAGTTGCCGCCTGCCAGCCACCGTTGTCGCTCCTCTCCCGCCATGTGTACGCAATGAACAGGGCCAGATTTAGGAAAAACAAAATCGGCACCACACATACCATCATAAGCAAAAATCGTTTTATCAATCTAATGGTTCCCTTCATGACATTCTCCTCTTGGCTGTCAATCTACTGACACAATCAATGGATAACCGAAATCATTTGGATCCCTCCGGCACCAGCTTATAGCCCAGTCCCTTCACAGTCAATAGAGACACCGGCTTTGACGGATTCTCTTCAATTTTTTCTCGGATGCGCCGGATATGGGCCATAAGGGAATTCTCATAGCCATAAGGATTGTCTCCCCAGGCGGCTTCACAGAGACCATCTATGGTGACAATACGGCCTGCATTGCGGTATAAAGCATGTAGCAGCTCGTACTCCTTAGCAGTCAGGGGGAGGATTTTTCCCTCTCGCAGTACCTCCGCGCGCTCAAAGTCGATGTCACAGGCTGCCAGCCGCACTCTGGGCGTCTCTTCCTTATAGGAGCGGCGCAGCACAGCAGCAATGCGAAACAGAAGCTCCTTTGGCAAAAAAGGTTTTACTACATAATCGTCTGCCCCCAACCCAAATCCCCGGAATTTATCCTCGTCTTCTCCCTTGGCTGTCAAGAATAACACGGGAATGTCCATTTCATCCCGCATTTTCTCAAGCAGCTGGAAGCCGTCCCCATCTGGAAGCATCACATCCAGTACGGCAAAATCCGGCCGCCAGGTTTGTGTCTGTTCCAGTGCTTGCGCCACATTCCCTGCCCTGCGCACCTGGGTATAGCCCTCCTTGGCCAGTATGTCCGCCACCATGTCTACCAACTCCTCTTCGTCGTCCACCAACAGGATTTTCTTTCTTTTCAAATAGTCATTTTCCATTCATGCCACCTCTTTCCAAGCACCCGGACACTTTTTACTCTTTCATGATACCACACTTTCTCTTCTCTTTTCCCAAAAACGGAAAAATATAAGGTAATTGTAATGTTAGGAAAAGGTTCCTGTAAGGCGCAGGGATTATACTGACTTTCGTAGCCAGGAAATAAAAATCATTGGAAAAAAGGAGTTTATCATGAGCAGCACAAACATTATAGAGACAGAAAATCTCACAAAAACCTACGGCAGCTTTACCGCTGTATCCTCATTAAACCTGCATATCAAAAAAGGCAGCGTCTACGGCTTCCTGGGCCCCAATGGCGCCGGCAAGTCCACTACCATGAAGATGCTGTTAGGACTGACAAAGCCTACAGGAGGCAGCTTCCACATCAATCACAAAACCTATCCAAAGGACCGGATTTCCATTCTCCGGGATATAGGCTCCTTTATCGAGGCCCCTGCTTTTTACGGAAACCTTACCGGTGAAGAGAATCTGGAAATCCTGCGCCGGGTCCTGGGACTGCCAAAGTCTTCCCTGGATGATGCACTGGAAATAGTGGGACTCACCCAGCATAAGAGACGACTGGCAAAAAAATACTCCCTGGGCATGAAACAGCGGCTGGGATTGGCAGGCGCCCTCCTGGGACATCCTCCCATTCTGATATTGGATGAACCTACCAACGGGCTGGACCCCATAGGGATTCACGAAATACGCACGCTGGTGCGCTCCCTGCCCGAAAAATATAACTGCACCGTGCTGGTGTCCTCCCATCTGCTGTCAGAGGTGGAGCTGATGGCAGAGGATTTCGGTATCTTAAATCATGGCAGATTACTGTTTGAGGGAACTATGGATGCCATGAGACGCACTGCCCAGGCTGCAGGCTTGCCTACCAACAATCTGGAGGAAACCTTCCTGGCCATAATCGATATGGATAATCAGAATCGAGGTGAGCACAGATGACTGCATACAAAAATCCTTTTGGCCTATTCCTTCTGGAAACCCAGAAGCTCAAACGCACTGGATTTGTCCCTGCATTCCTTGGGGGCGGAATATTGGCAGCCCTGGTTCCTGCCATCAACATGGCTCTGCGAGCCGAAACCTTTACTGCACAGGCTGGCAGCCCTTTCCACATCCTTATGGATGCCAACTGGCAGCTCATGGCACAGTTGAATGTATTCCTGCTGGTCTGTGGCGCCTGCCTTCTCTATCACACAGAATACGCAGACAATGGCATCCAGAAAGTCCAGGTGCTGCCGCTTTGGCCCTTTGGCTTATTTCTGGGAAAGCTTTGGGTGCTGCTGTTCTCCTGCCTACTCCCTCTCTGCATGGAGACAGCCTCCCTTCTGCTGTGTAGTATCCATTGGTTTCCAGGTGGCACTGTCACCGGCATACAGGTTCTCTCCAGCATGGCCTTTGAGCTGGCCTTGCTGCTCCCTACCGGGACAGCTATGCTCTTCATAGCTTCTATGTGCCAGAATATGTGGCTCGGTTTGGGAATGGGCGTGATATTGGTATTCTTCGCCTCTATGCTGCCCAGCCATATCCCAGCTTTGCAGATGCTGCCCTTTTCCTCCCCTTATGGAATGCTGCATCAGTTTTCTCCAAAGGAGGCCGGAGGAATGCTGTGTATCTGTCTGGGGGAGATGATCCTGCTCAGCGGGGCAGAGCATGTTTATCAAACTTTTCGGAGGTATTTTGCATGAAATCAGAATTTCGTACTGTAAGCTTGTGGTCTCTTTTCTGTATGGAACTGTTAAAGCTGCGAAGGTCTAAAATCATTTGGGTCCTACTGATTCCTGCGGTTATGATGTGGGTGCCCTCCGCCATGAACGCAGATGTGAATTTCATTATGGGGGCCTATGATATTGCCCCAGAATACAATTATTTCATCCAGGGGTACATGGGCATGGCGTGGTTTATGATTCCTGCCACCTTGATTGTCTGTACAGTTCTGTCCGTCCAGACGGAAGTTTCTAGCCGCGGGCTGGTGAAATGTCTCTCCCTGCCCGTTAGCACTGCTAAAGTGTGCTTGGCCAAATTTGGCGTGACCATCTTTTTGACTGCAGGACAGCTTGTTCTGTCTCTAGTCACCTACTACGGCTCCGCTCTTTTGGCTGCAAAGCTATACGATTATGATTTTCTGCTGCCATTTCCCTATGTATGCCGCACTGCCTCCTTGATTTACCTTGCCGCAGTGCCCATGGCGTCCGTGCTCTGGCTGTTGAGTATCCTGATACGAACGCCTATCTTCTCCATAGGGCTGGGTCTGGCCTCCATAGTGCCCTCGGTGCTCATGTTAAACACAAAAGTCTGGTTTTGTTATCCTATGGACTATCCCTTCTATATGCTGATGACAGCCTATGGAAAGCTTGTTCCAGAGGTTTTTACTACAGAGGCGCAACTGCTTCCCCTGCTACCTATCAGCGTTGGCGTCACACTGCTTTGCTTGACTGTGGCCTGTACACAGTATGGCGCCAGGGAGCGAAATTCGGACTCCCTGTGAAGTACAGGCTATAAGCTCTCCCACTCTGTATACAGACCCGTATTCACAAAAATGCACAGAAAGGAATTCT
>CANRZC010000010.1 GCA_947644185.1 uncultured Acetatifactor sp. | reverse complement strand
AATACGAGCGCTTATGACAAGCTGAAGCTGGATTTAATGTATATCGAGAACCAGGATTTCGATGATATGGACGGCATCGCTATGAAGGATTTGATGTAAAATTTTTTGGAAAATAAAAATAATATGGAAAACTGCTGAAAAACAGGTTATAATCAGAGTAAAGGAGAAATAGAAATGTCAGAATTTACGAACTTTTCACTGGAAGGAAAGGTAGCGCTTGTAACAGGTGCATCCTACGGCATTGGCTTTGCCATTGCATCTGCCTATGCAGACTGCGGTGCCACCATCTGCTTTAATGACATCAATCAGGAGCTGGTGGACAAGGGGCTGGCAGCCTATGCAGAGAAGGGCATCAAGGCCCATGGCTATGTCTGCGATGTGACGGACGAGGATGCAGTGAATGGGCTGGTGGCAAAGATTGAGGCAGAAGTGGGAGTCATTGATATCCTGGTGAACAACGCAGGTATCATCAAGAGGATCCCCATGACCGAGATGACAGCAGCACAGTTTAGGCAGGTCATAGACATTGATTTGAACGGTCCCTTTATTGTGTCAAAGGCTGTTATCCCCTCTATGATCAAGAAGGGCCATGGAAAAATCATCAACATCTGCTCCATGATGTCCGAGCTGGGTCGTGAGACTGTATCAGCCTATGCATCTGCCAAAGGTGGCCTGAAGATGCTGACCAGGAATATTTGCTCTGAGTATGGACAGTACAACATCCAGTGCAATGGCTTAGGACCTGGTTATATTGAGACACCTCAGACCGCGCCTTTGCGGGAGGTGCAGCCAGATGGCAGCAGGCATCCTTTTGACCAGTTCATCTGTGCGAAGACCCCTGCCAACAGGTGGCTGAAGCCTGAGGAATTGACAGGACCGGCGGTGTTCCTGGCATCGGAGGCCTCCAACGCTGTGAATGGACATATCTTGTACGTGGACGGCGGTATTTTGGCTTACATTGGGAAGCAGCCCGGCTAAAGTGAACAGAAGGAAGCGTAAAAAGGCAATCAAATAGGAGATAAATTTACCATGAAAATAGCATTAATCAACGAGAATAGCCAGGCGGCTAAGAATGAACTGATTTACACGACTCTGAAAAAGGTGGTAGAGCCCATGGGCCATGAGGTATATAACTATGGCATGTGTGGTGCTGAGGATCCCAATTCCTTGACCTATGTTCAGAACGGCATCCTTGCAGCAGTGCTATTAAATGCAGGAGCTGTAGACTATGTCATCACGGGCTGCGGCACTGGAGAGGGAGCAATGCTGGCCTGCAATTCCTTCCCAAGGGTACTCTGCGGACATATTGAGTCCCCGCTGGATGCGTATCTGTTTTCTCAGGTCAATGACGGCAATTGCGTGGCACTGCCCTTTGCGGAGAATTTTGGCTGGGGCGGTGAGCTGAATTTGCAATATATGTTTGAAAAGCTTTTCTGCGCCCCTGGGGGCGGCGGCTATCCTCCTGAGAGAGTGGAGCCAGAACAGCGCAATAAGAAGATTTTGGACAAAGTCAAGGAAGTGACCCATACAGATATGGTGACTATCCTGAAAAATTTGGATCAGGAGCTGGTGAAGGGAGCACTTTCTGGCGAGAAGTTCAAGGAATATTTCTTTGCAAACTGCAAATGTGACAAGCTTGCGGAAGCAGTAAAGGAAGTTTTAGCATAAAGAAAACAGCTTAACAAAATACGCCAAAGCCAGAGGAGACAGGGGTTTCCCGGGCTTTGGCGCGCTGTGCGTGTCAGGTGAATAAGGGATTAGATTGGTATCAATGGTATCTGCTGCCTCAGGCGGTATGACGTGAAATAGGAGCAAGCATGTAAGGACATGCAGAAAAGAGGGAAAATGAACGCAGTATTAGAGCAGATTAGTAAAATCGGTATTGTGCCTGTTGTGAAGATCGACAGAGCAGAGGATGCACTTCCCCTGGCAAAGGCTCTGTGCGCCGGCGGGCTGCCCTGTGCAGAGGTGACCTTCCGCACCAGTGCGGCAGCGGAGGCTATTAAAATCATGACCACCCATTTCCCGGATATGTGCGTGGGCGCAGGCACTGTGCTGAACGCGGAGCAGGTGGATGCGGCGGTGGAGGCAGGCGCGAAGTTTATTGTGAGCCCTGGCTTGAATCCCAGGACAGTGAAATATTGTATCGAGAAGAACGTGCCCATTACCCCTGGTACCTCCAGCCCTTCTGACATAGAGCAGGCCATAGAGCTGGGACTGGATGTGGTGAAATTCTTCCCGGCAGAGCAGTCAGGCGGTCTTGCTAAAATTAAGGCTATGGCGGCTCCCTATGTGAATATGAAGTTCATGCCCACAGGCGGTATCAATGCGAAGAATTTAACCTCCTATCTTGATTTCAACAAAATCATTGCCTGCGGCGGCTCCTGGATGGTGCCCGGGGACTTGATCAACCAGGGAGAGTGGGACAAAATTGAACAGCTGACCAGAGAGGCAGTACAGACCATGTTAGGGTTTGAATTGGTGCATGTGGGCATCAATTCAGAGAGCAAGGAGGAAGCTGACAAGACGGTGAATCGTCTGGCATTCCTGTTTGGCCTGCCTGTGAAGGTAGGTAATAGCGGCAGCTTCGCCGGCACCATTGTGGAGGTGCTAAATGCCCATGGCAGAGGTACCCATGGTCACATTGCCATTCGGACGAATTATATAGAGCGGGCTATCAACTA
Source organism: uncultured Acetatifactor sp. (assembly GCA_947644185.1). Taxonomy (GTDB): domain Bacteria; phylum Bacillota; class Clostridia; order Lachnospirales; family Lachnospiraceae; genus Acetatifactor. The sequence goes on along the minus strand of CANRZC010000010.1, from coordinate 14,799 downwards.
TATGAGCACCGTGTTGGGGGTAGAGTTTGAGGAGCCAATCCGCAAGGCGGACGGCAAGATCAATGCCATTTACCTGAAAGAGGAGATCGGCGGATTTGCAGTGCATTTGCTGCAAAAATAGAGAGCGAAAACGGGAAAGGGAAGCAATAGAAGCGGCAAGCTTAAGAAAGGATAGAAACATGGCAAAAATAATTACAATGGGTGAGATTATGCTGAGGCTGTCCACCCCCAATTTCGAAAAATTTATTCAGGCAGATGAGTTCGACATTAATTACGGCGGTGGCGAGGCCAATGTGGCAGTGTCTCTGGCCAACTATGGTCATGATGCGGAGTTTGTTACGGCAGTTCCAGACAATGAAATCGGCGAGTGTGCGGTGGCGGCTCTGCGCAAATACAATGTGGGTACAAAGCATATCGCCAGATGCGGTGAGAGACTGGGCATCTATTATCTGGAGAGCGGCTCTTCCATGAGACCCTCCAAGGTGGTCTATGACAGAGCACATTCCTCCATTTCAACTGCTACGGCGGCGGACTTTAATTTTGACGAGATTTTTGAGGGCGCTGACTGGTTCCACTTCACCGGCATTACCCCTGCTGTGTCTGACGCAGCAGCTGTTCTCACCGAGGAGGCCTTGAAGGCGGCAAAGAAGCATGGTGTGAAGGTGTCCGTGGATCTGAACTTCCGCAAGAAGCTCTGGTCTTCTGAGAAAGCCCAGAAAGTTATGAAGAATCTGATGCAGTATGTGGACGTATGCATTGGAAACGAAGAGGATGCGGAATTGGTGCTGGGCTATAAGCCCGGCAAGACGGACGTCACCAGCGGCGATCTGGAACTGGCGGGCTACAAGTCTATCTTTGAGCAGATGGTGGCAGACTACAATTTTGAATACTGTGTGTTCTCCCTGCGGGTGAGCCATTCCGCCTCCGACAATGGCTGGTCTGCATGCATCTACTCCAGGGATACCAAGGAATTCTATCACTCCAAGGAGTACAGTATACACCCTATCGTTGATCGGGTGGGCGGCGGAGATTCCTTTGCAGGCGGTGTGATCTGTGGGCTTTTGGACGGCAAGGACTTTAAGGCTGCTTTGGAATACGGCGTGGCAGCTTCCGCGCTAAAGCACACCATTCCCGGGGACTTCAACCTGGTGAGCCGGAAAGAAGTGGAGACTTTGGCTGGCGGAGATGCTTCCGGACGGGTACAGCGCTAAATATGTGAGAAGAACTAATGGAGACATTCCCACAGAATCAGTGTTCGATGAATATTGCATTCTTGTGGGAATGTTTTATGCACAGGCCCGCATATAGAAATTTGCCGCTAGAGCGGCATGCGGGCCGCGCATCGAGTAGTGGAGAATGGCATTCCCCTACTCGATTGTTGGCGGATTGGCGAAAAGGAGACACTATGAAAAAGTTTGCAGGTATATGCACTCTTTTGCTGACGGGGGTTCTGTGTACAGGATGCGCATCTGAAACACAGGGTGAGACATTAGAGGAGCTGGGGGATGGATTGGAAGAGATAACGGAGTCAACGCAGGAAAAAGCAAGTAGTATTCAGCTCTTTACGTTGGAGGAGGTTCAGGTTACTCCGCAAATAACGGAGTATGACTATGAAAGTGCCTGTGAACTGGGGGAAGAATTGCAGATGCGCGGCATGCTGCCGGGAGCAGGGGAAGGTATCTGGCACACCATAGAAATAGATGGAGTGGAATATTTTTACGGAACCTATGATTCTTCCCCAGACAAGACGGAATTGCTTGAATATGCCATTGTCAGTGAAAAGTATTCATTGGAAAATGGGATATCTGTAGGAATGACGAAAAGTGAACTGCTGGCACGTTATCCCAATATGCGGATAGAGGATACAGAAAGGAATCTGAGTGACAGTATAGCAGACTGGATATGGTGGAACAACACGGCGTATCCCCGCAGTCCTATCGGTTTGGATGAAGAATGGAATTATGGAGGAGAGGAGTATTATTATTGGGATAGCCAGTTTGACTACATTATGATTGGGGATATAGAACAGGAACCAGATACCCTGCCGCTTTCTGTGGCGCTGATGATGAAAGACGATATCGTCAAAGCAATTACCTTTTATTATCCCACGGCAAATTAGGGAAAAAAGGAGTCTTGTTGTTAAAAATATGCATTAAAACAGGTTCCCAGGGTTAGCAAATGGCGCTTGCAAGCCGATAAAAAAGAGGAGAGCTTATACAAGGCTGCGGGGATATTGAATGCCGGTGGCCTTGTGTGGTGCACATTTATAAGGAGGAAAAAGAAATGAGTTCGTATTACAAGCACAAACGGACAGAAAGCGCAAAAGTACCTTATTCTTTCCGGTGCGAACAATGCACGAAGGACAGTGGGACTCTGCAGGCCACGATAATTGGCACAGAGGCTATCCACAATTCCATGTCCAGATCCCTTTCCCAGAAAGAGGAGACAAAGCTCCAGGAGCAAGCGTTCCAGAACTTGAAGAATACTTTGCAGGAGACCTATGAAAACGCAGAGAAGAAGCATATCTATTCCACGGCGTTCAAGGATACCTGTCCTCACTGTGGAAAGCCTCAGTCCTGGGCGGTGGCGAATCTGAAGGATAAGATGTTTGAGAACCCCATTATCAGTATTATTGTGGGATTGATTTTTGCTGTGGGTAGTTATTTCTACATAAAGAGTGAGGCTGGTCGGTTCGATGAGTCCTGGCAGCTGGGAGTGCCCATTGGGATTATGGGTATAGCTGTGGCTATTGCGGTGGTGCTGCTCATTATAAATATTGTCAAGATGAATTCCAAAAAGAGTAAGACGGCAAATGTAATGCAGAAGAATCTGCCGGACATCGATTGGGACGCGGTAGAGGGCATGATTGACAGGAGCCGGGCCTGATACTTTTTATAGAGGACAGCCATATGGATATTTCCCCGCCATGATTTGAATTTTAGTCACGGTGGGGATTTTTTTGACAGAAAGGTTGCTGTGGACAGAATATGGAAAAGTGTGTATAGTAAATATAAGACAATTGGCGTCCGGCAGATTCAGCTTGGAGATAAGGTATTGATTGAGGCTACTGTTTAGAAATCCCACTCATTTTTTACAAGTAGGACACATCTATAGGGTAAAATATTGCCCCAGAAGAGCATTGTGTCAGAAGACAAGAGAGAATGCATATGCAGGAGGTGGTACTGTGACGGATATTCTGGTGGTGGAGGACGATGAAGCGATTGCCAATCTGATCTGCGTGAACTTGACTGCAGAGGGCTATCACTGCACCTGCGCCCGGGACGGCATGGAGGGAGCTGACTGGGTGGAACGCAGCTCCTTTGACCTGATTCTTCTGGATATCATGCTTCCAGAGGTGGATGGCTATGAGCTTCTGGAATATATTAAGCCCACGGGCACGCCTGTGATTTTCCTCACAGCGAAAGGAACTATCGAGGACAAGGTGCGAGGACTGCGGGCTGGGGCAGACGATTATCTGACCAAACCCTTCCAAATAGGAGAGCTTTTAGCCAGGGTGGAGGCTGTGCTGCGCAGGCTGGGCAAGGGAGAGCGACACCTACAGGTGGGGGATGTGTCTGTGCGGATAGATTCCAGGCAGGTATTAAAAGGCACAGAGCCGGTGATACTGACGGTGAAGGAATTCGATCTGCTGGTGGAGCTGATGCAGAACAGGAATATTGCTCTGTACCGAGATCAATTGTATGAAAAAGTCTGGAAAGAGCCCTTTAACGGAGAAACCAGGACCCTGGACAGCCATATCCAGAGGCTACGAAAGAAGCTGGGCTGGGAGGACCGGATCCGGACGGTGTTTCGGATAGGCTACAGGCTGGAGGGATAGTATGCGTCTCTTTACGAAAATCTTTCTATGCGGGACTTTTGTCTTAAGTCTGGCATTTTCTATCTCAGGATATTTTCTGCTCCATTTTTCGTGGGAAAGCAGCATGGCCAGGGAAGCGGATTTTGCTTTGAAGCAGTATCAATATGACAAGTTTACCATCCAGTCGGCATTACTCACAAGCACGGATTTCGAGTTGACCTTTGTGATAGCCCAGGAGAATCCTGGGGCCCAGGGACAGATCACCACCTGGTGGGGGGATTTTCCAGGATACAGAGCGACTTCTGAGAAAGTGGATGGGGGAGAAACGTGGTCTGTACGAGAGGCGGAGAAACTGGTTCCCCAGGAATCTGCAGAAGAAATGTTCCAGATTTTGGCGCAGGAGGTCAGCTTGCCAGCGGCGTTCTTTACCCAGGACAAGGTGCTCCTCTATTCCGGGATAGAGGCACTGGATGTGTCTTTTCTGGACCATTTGTCAGGGGAGTCCCATGCATATCAGTTTCAAGAAACCTCAGAGGGGAGTTTTCTTCTGGTGGGAAGCGTGTTGGCGTGTGAGAGGCCCAGCTTGACCAGTGTGACAGAGGAGAGTGGCCAGGGCGCCATGGAAGCTGAAAAGGAGGCACAGGACCAGATATGGTATGAAGCGGAAGATACAACCCAGGACTTGGTGGCAGCTGGAGAGAAAATCTACTTCGTGACCCAATGGGACGTGAGCAAGACTGTGAGGCAGCAGGAAATCTTACAGCAGTATTTCCTGCGCTGCTATTTTGTGGCCATTTCGGTAGGCATGGCGCTGCTAGGGCTGTTGTCTGCCTTTCTGACAGGCCCCTTAAAGAACATGTCTCTGGCTGCCAGACGAATAGCCCAGGGAGACTATGAAGAACGCCTTGCCATTTCAGGCAAGGATGAAATTGGAGAGCTGGCGGAGAGCTTTAACCAGATGGCGGAAGCCGTGGAGGAAAAGGTGGAGGCGCTGTCTGCGGCAGCCAGGGAGCGGGAGGATTTTGTGGCGAATTTTGCCCACGAGATGAAGACACCAATGACGTCGATTGTTGGCTATGCAGATATGCTCTATCAGAAGGAGCTTTCCAGGAAGGAGGTGCGGGATGCCTCTTGGTATATCTGGAATGAGGGGATGCGCCTGGAGGCACTGTCCTTTAAGCTGATGGATTTGACCGTGCTGGGGAGGCAGGACTTCTCCCTTCAGGAGATGGCTGCAGATGAGCTGCTGGCAGACGTGGCGGGAGGGCTGGAGCCTCTCTTTTCGGAAAAGGGGATTTCCTTTGAACTGTCAGCGGATCCGGCCTATATCCGGGTGGAGTACGATCTGTTGAAGACCTTGCTTGTAAATTTGCTGGACAATTCCATAAAGGCAGGCTGCACCAGGCTGGAGTTATCTGGGAGGCAGACGGGAGACCAGGAATACCAGATTTGTGTCAGGGACAATGGCTGCGGCATGGAGGAGGAAGAGCTCTCTCGGATCACAGAGGCCTTCTATATGGTGGATAAGGCCCGGAGCAGAAAGCAACATGGGGCAGGGCTGGGACTGGCCCTGGCTGACAGGATTGCAAAGATCCACGGGAGCAAGCTGGAGTTTCAGAGCAAAAAAGGGGAAGGGACAGAGGTAAAACTGGGGTTTTCCTGTGTGAAGATAGGAATGGAAGATGAAGAATAAACGCTTTTTCGTAAATTTTTCAGGTATACTGTTGGCCTTTGCCATTGCTTTCGGAGGAATCTTCGCCTTGTGGAGCAGACTGGAGCGAGAGAGGGCAGAGCTGCTGTCAGGAGGCGGGCAGGTAGAGATTCCGGTCAGGAACCAGTCGATGGCGTCCCAGACCATGGGCGTGGTAGACGTGGAAGTGAAGGTGGCAGATCTGACAGGGGAGGAGCTGCTCCAGGCAATATCTTGTCTGGAGAGCACATCGGAGAAATATGCCCGTGAACCCATGCCAGGGCAGTTGTCCATGACCGAGGCTGTCCAAAGCGCCATGGGATGGCTGGAGGGGTTCTTTCTGTCCCATCTGGGCAGGGAGGAGGCGATTCCAAAGGAATACCAGCTGAGCTGCTATCTCTGGGCCGAAAGTGATAAGGAGAAGGGAGGGGAGTGGGCAGATCTGCTGTCCGGGTACTGGGAAGTATCCTTATCCGGGGAGGAAATGGAGTCGGTGTTGTTTTTGAATGCTGTGACCGGACAGGTGCTGAAAGCATGGATTAGTTTGCCGTTTCCTGGGGGAGAATGGCCTGACAAAGACAGCCTGTCGCTGCTTTTGGAGGATTATGCGGATTCATTGGGGATAGAGACCCATTATGTCATTTCCAGAGCAGAGGACACAGAGAGGGGAGATTCTGTTTATGGATCAGAAGACAACAAAATAGGAGACAGTGCCACAGAAGATAATGAAAGAGAAAGCGAAGGGCTGGCAGGCATGGGGGGAGGAAGTCCTGAAAAAGGCAGCCAGAGCACAGCCAGCAAAGAGGACTGGGGATTTGGACAACGTCTGGAAAATGATGAGATAGCTGTCTGCCTGGAGGCAGGAAATGCTCTCAGCACCCAGGTGCCTTTCACCAACAGCAGAGAAGCCCTGTGCTTTGCCCTGTACCTGGAGACCAAAGCTTTTGAAGAGTAAGATGGGAAAACAGGTGCTTTGTGAAAAAACTGTGAAGCCTCCGGATTTTACAACTCAGGCACAACTAATCCGCAGATAGTTGACATCTGCCTGCTATGATAGCGGCGAAGCGAAAGAGAGGTAATTTCGCCATGAATTGTAAATTCAGGAGGTAACACAGAATGAAGATGTGGAAAAAGCAGAACAAACCAGGGGCAAGATGGCTTAGCGTCATATTGGCGACAGCGCTCCTTGCAGGCACCTTAAGTGGCTGCGGCGCAGACTCGGGAGGTGAGGAAAGCCGAAAAGGTGACGCGGGAAACGGCAGTGCGAAAGGTAGTAGCGCTTTGGACGGGGAGGCCTCAGGCTCTTCCGGGCAGGATGGCAAGGGCAGGTACGTGGAGATCCAGGAGAGTCTCCCAGAGGAGCTAAATGACTGGTCAATCCTACAGATGTATGCAGTAGACGATAACCTTCGCTTCCTGGCGTGCAAGGCTCAGGATGGTAAAGTCATCCTGCGGGAGTGGGAAAAACAGGGGGAAAGCTTTGAGGATGTGACCCAGAGCTGGTTATCCTCCATGGAATTTGCCTGCGCCGGAGACTGGCTGGAGGTCCATCTGGCACAGGGGAAGGACGGCAGACAGTATCTATATGCTGGCTATATGGCCCAGGGCGAAGAGAATTTCCAGGGACATTTGTGGAAGGTCCAGGGGGAAGAGGCAGTGGAGATCACACCTGAGAAGTGGACAGTTCCGAATGAAGAGTATGGGAGCTATGAAATGGTGCAGGGAATCGCTGTGCTGGACAATGGTACACTGATCAGTGTCTCATACACTTCCCTGGACATTCTGTCACAGGAAGATGGGAGTATAATAGAAAGTCAAAAGCCTACCAGCTTTTATGAGGGTGGCGTGGTGTCAGACGGAGAGTATGTGTATCTGCGGTCCTCCAACGGAAGCAGTGGTCAGATTGAGAAGCGTCAAAACGCAAAAGAGGAGGGAGCAGTGCAGATTCCCTATCCAGCCAAGGAGGCCCAAACAGCAGAAAGCGGAGACAGTGGAGTATTCACCTTTGGCGGTGGAGCCAGCCTGGCGCTTTCAGTGCTTCCAGATGGTACCTTGATTGTGGGAGGCGAGGAAGGGCTGTATAGGCTAAAGGCCGATGCTGAGCCAGGCCAGTGGGAGCTGCTGGTGGCAGGCCGGGAGACGGATTTTGCCGTAGCTGACTGTTGGTGTGTGGATTTAGCCGCATTCCAGGACGGAAGCATCTATGCGCTGTTTGAGACAGAGATGGGCCAGAAGCTGAATCGGTATGTGTATGACCCGGAGGCGGTATCAGAGGTGACGGAGGTGCTGAAGCTCTATAGCGTGTATGAGAGCTCATTGCTGAAGCAGGCGGCAACCATGTACCACAAGGCCCATCCAGAGGTATTGATTGAAATACAGAATGTATACCCTGCCTACTACTTTGAGGAAACTGACTACAATGCCGTCTATCAGGAGCTGAACACAATGCTTATGGGGGAGGACGCGCCGGATATTGTTGTGATGGATCATCTGAACATGGATTCCTATGCGGACAAGGGGCTGCTGGCAGATCTGGAGGATGTAGTGGGACCTATGGAGGAGAGAGGGGAGCTTTTGTCCAATGTTACAGGGGCATACAAACGGGAAGATGGGAAGAGATATGCGGTGCCGCTGCAGTTTGCTGTGGACCTAGTGCTAGGCAGGGACATTTCCGCCCAGGATATGGGTAGCATGGAGGCTCTGGCAGGTTTTCTGTCCCAGACAGATGAGCGCTATATGGACACTCAGACCGTGGCGGAGCTAGTGGATAAGTTCTACCCCTATTTATGCAAGGAAATCGTGAACGAAAAGCAATTGGACAGGGAGACGCTGGGGAGATACTTAGAGTATCTGAAAGCCATTGGCGACAATTGCGGGATCATTGCCTCACGGCCTGAGAACGAGATAGACCTTGGCATATTGGCTCTGACTGGAAAGGCGAAGCTGGCCTTCAACCGGACCACAGGTTTTGGAGACTGCATGTTCCCCATGTCCATGGCGGATTACATCAAGGGGGACTTCGCGGCCTTTGAGAACCGCTTTGAACCGCTGGTGCAGGCAGGTGTCTGCTCTAAGAGTCAATATGTGGACAGGGCAAAGGATTTCCTGCAGTTCGCCCTTTCGGAGGAAATCCAGAATCTGGAATACAATGGCTTCCCAGTGAACCGCAAGTCCATGGAGTACCAGGCAGCCAAAGACCGGTCAAACTATCATATGGTAGTTAGTGTGGAGGGAGATGACGGAAGCCCCATTATGTTCGAGTCAAAGCCCTATTCCCAAGAGACAGCAGATAGGCTGGTGGCCATGTGCGAAGGATTGGAAAGGCCTGTGGGAGAGGACCGGAAGATTCGAGAGGTATTGATCGAAAACTTAAGTGGCTATCTGGACGGCACCCAGTCTAAAGAGGACACCGTTCAGAAGATAGAGGACAGTTTGAAGATGTATTTAGCGGAGTAGATTATTTCTGTTGGTAAAATAATTTTACAAAAATGCAAATTACCTCTTTCCCTATTTGCCAGAATAGGATATACTGTTAGCACAAAGAAAAACGAAAAGTCAATCCGACAAATTTAAGGAAAGAGAGGAATTGCGTGATGTACAATTTTTCTATCGGAGTAATGCTGGAATCTTTCAGGCAGCCCACCCAGGTGGCACTGAAGAAGGCAAGAGAGGTTGGGGCGAAGGGCATACAGATGTATGCAGTCAGTGGTGAACATACCCCGGAGGCGCTGGCAGGAGGGAAGAGAAGAGAGCTTTTGGACATGGTGAAGTCGGAAGGTCTGGTATTCTCCGCTCTCTGCGGAGATCTGGGAAAGGGCTTCCACAATCCTGAGCTGAATCCTGAGCTCATTGAAAAATCCATGCGGATTCTAGACCTGGCAAAGGATCTGGAGACCAACATAGTGACCACGCACATTGGAGTGGTTCCCGCTGACCCGAATCACGACAGGTATAAAATTATGCAAGAGGCATGCTTTAAGCTGGCTGAGTATGCGGATTCTCTGGATGCGCATTTTGCCATTGAGACAGGGCCTGAGGAGTCAGCAGTGCTCAAGACTTTCCTGGATAGCCTGCATTCCACTGGCGTAGCGGTAAACCTGGATCCGGCCAACCTTGTCATGGTCACAGGGGATGATCCTGTACAGGCAGTACATAATTTGAAGGACTACATTGTGCACACCCATGCGAAGGACGGCGTGCGGAATTACTATCGCAATCCAGAGGAGGTCTATGGCCTTGTGGAGGCAGAGATGCTGGCAAGCCCTTCCTTTGAGGAGGTACCGTTAGGCAAGGGAGGCGTGGATTTCAAGAATTACCTGAAGGCATTGGACCAGATAGGCTATCATGGATTCCTGACCATTGAGCGGGAGGTGGGGGATGATCCCGAGGGAGATATCCGGTTGGCTGCAGATTTCCTGAAGGGATTGATTCAATAGTCTTAGGCTCAGAGTGAAAACGGAGGAACAGAAATGAAATATTCTGTCAGTGTATATAGCTTTATGCAATATATACAGGACGGCAGGCTGACGCCGCTTTCCTGTATTGAAAAGGTAAAGGAGATGGGCTTTGACGCCATCGAATTCGTGGATTTCGTCTTTGCAAAGGACGAGAACGCCATCGAATACGCGGGGAAACTTCGCGCAGAGGCGGACAGAGTGGGACTAAAGATATCCAACTATGCCGTTGGAGCTGACTTTTTAAATGGCAGTGATGGCAATCTGGAGGCAGAGGTGGAGCGCGTCAAAGGACAGGTGGACATTGCGGCTATTTTAGGATGCCCCACCATGCGCCATGATGTGACAGGCGGAATTGTGAATCGTACTTATCAGGGATACGATACTGTGGTAGAGCGGCTGGCAAAAGGCTGCCTGGCCGTGACAGAATATGCTGCGGAAAAGGGCATTAAGACTATGACCGAGAACCACGGCTTTTTCTCCCAGGACAGTCTGCGAGTGGAGAAGCTGATCAATACCGTGGCCAGCGAGAATTTTGGGCAGCTGGTGGACATAGGCAATTTCCTGTGTGCGGACGACGATCCGGCAACGGCTGTGGGAAGGTGTGCGCCTTATGCATTCTATGTCCATGCGAAAGACTTTATCGTAAAGAGTGGTCAGGGTCCGGATCCTGGCCAGGGCTTCTTCCAGTCCAGAAGCGGAAATTTCCTGCGGGGCACCATCGTAGGGCATGGGGATGTGCCAGTGGTACAGTGCCTGAGAGCCTTGAAGAGGGAGAATTATGACGGGTATATTTCCATTGAATTTGAGGGTATGGAGGACTGCGTAAAAGGGATTGCCATTGGACTTGAGAATCTGAAGAAGTATGTGGCAGAGGTATATGGAGGCTGATTCTTCACACAATTAAAAACGGATTTCGTAGAAAGGGCTGTCGTACTGCGACAGCCCTAAATTAGTATGATGGGGGTAAGGAGAAAGCTATGAAAAAATATATGTTGGAGGCATGTGTTGATTCTGTGGAATCTGCTTTGGAAGCTGTAAAAGGTGGGGCAGACCGTTTGGAATTGTGCGCAAATTTAGTGATAGGCGGTACCACGCCAGAGCAGGCTTTGTATGAAAAAGTGAGAGAGCTGACAGATACCAAAATTCATGTGCTGATCCGGCCACGGTACGGTGACTTTTTGTACACAGAGCAGGAGTTTGACATCATTGCCCGCAGTGTTGCCAGCTACCGAAAATGGGGGGCAGAGGGTGTGGTGGTAGGATGCCTTTTGGCGGATGGCTCATTAGATACAGAGCGGATGAAACTGCTGAGAGAGGCAGCAGGCACTATGAGTATGACCTTGCACCGGGCTTTTGACATGTGCAGGGACCCCTATGAGGCTCTGGAACAGGCTAAAGCTTTGGGGATTCAAACCATTCTTACATCCGGTCAGAAGAGCTGCTGTATGGAGGGCAGAGAGCTCATCGCTGGATTGGTGCAGAGAAGCGGTGGCAAAGTGGATATCATGGTAGGTGGCGGTGTAACTGCCTCGGTGATCCGCCAGATGATTTCCGCCACAGGAGCAGCCAGCTACCACATGTCAGGAAAGACAGTGCTAGACAGCGGTATGGCTTATCGGAAGCAGGAGGTGTCCATGGGAATACCGGGACTGGGGGAGTATGAGATTATTCGCACGGACCAGAAAAAGATACGAGCCGTCAGGCAGGTGCTGGATGAAGGTTGATCTGTACTTTTGGGAGAAAAAGTGGTAAAATTAGGAAGAATATAAGGGGAGAACGAAAAAGCCTGCAGGTCATGGGATAGAGGATGACTTTGACAACACGAAGAGGCAGGAATGGTTTGTTAGGAAAAATCAGCAAAAGGAGAAAATGGAGATGAGTTTGGACAATGAGAAGGGGAATGACAGGACAAGAAAGCGGGGAGTGGGTATTACTGTAAAATTGCTGGGAGCTATTGTGGCCAGCATTGTCATTGCCCTGGGAGCGCTTTTAGCGGTAGTGTATAATCAGATGTCAGAGGCACTGATGGAAAAGGGAGAGGAGATTCTGCGGACCACCACAGACCGGACTTTGCAGGAGACCAGGGCGTGGATGAATGGGACCCTGACCATGCTGGAGGCCCAGCGGGATACCATAGAATATGAAGACATGGATGTGCCGGAGATGATGGAATATATAAGACATACAGTGGATCAGAATGAGGCATATCCTGCGGGACTGTATGTGGCACTGACAGACGGGGCGCTGTACCATGCTTCCTTTGTGCCAGGGCCAGATTTCGACGCCTCTACGAAGAGCTGGTATCAGGATGGATTGGCTTCCGAGGATTTTATTCTGGGAGATGTGTATTTTGACGAAGACAGCCAGTCTTATGTGGTGGGAGCATCTGGAGTGCTGAAGGCCAGTGATGGCACAGTGCGCGGCGTGGCAGCAGCGGATGTGTATCTGAATTCTATATCGAAGATCGTAAGCCAGACTCGTATCGAGGACACGGGAGGGATTTTCCTGGTGGACACCCGCACAGATACGATTATCGGGCATCAGGATGAAACCGTGGTAGGGAAAAAGCTGGGCGAGATCAAAACTGGTATGTATGCCTTTGCGGAAGAACAGATCCAGGCAGGGAATGAGGAACTCAGCCTTTACGGGGATACTTATATCCAGGTGGTGCAGGTGCCTGGCAGTGATTGGACCGCGGTAGCCTATGTGTCTAAAGCGGAGGTTCTGCAAGAGCTGTATGATCTGACGAAATCCATGCTGTATGTGGCAATCGGGGCATTGCTTCTGGTGACGGTTTTAGTGGCCATTCAGATCAGACGGATCATTGGCAGACCAGTGAAGGAGCTAAGCCAGGCAGCTACAAGGATTGCGGAAGGCGATCTGAATCAGTCTATCCGCTATCGATCCAGGGATGAGCTGGGCATACTGGCAGATGATTTTAACAGGGTCACATTGCGTTTGCGGGATTACGTGAAATATATTGATGAGATTTCAGAGAAGCTCCGGGAGATTGCAGGTGGCAATCTGGCATTCACTCTGGAAAATGACTATACAGGTGAGTTCGCAAAGATCAAGGATTCCCTGGATGAAATCTCGGTACAGCTGAATGCGACCATGGGGCAGCTGCGTGTGGCTTCCAGGGATGTGGCAGCAGGGGCGGCTCAGGTCTCAGGTGGCGCAGTGACTCTGTCACAAGGCTCTACGGAACAGGCAGCTGAAGTAGAGACGCTGGCGGAGCATATCAATGCTGTGTCCGATAGCGTCAACAAGATTGCCCAAGGTGGCGACACCGTTAGTGATATCTCTCAGAAGGTCAAACAGGGACTTTTAGAGAGTAATGAGAAGATGAAGAATCTCACAGATGTGATACAAAAGACAAGCGCTAAATCATCGGAAATACATAAAATTGTGAAAACCATAGAAGATATCGCTTTCCAGACTAATATTCTGGCACTGAATGCCGCCGTGGAGGCTGCTCGGGCCGGGGAGGCTGGCAAGGGATTTGCGGTGGTGGCTGATGAAGTCCGCACGCTGGCAGGAAAATCCTCCGAGGCTGCGAAGGAGACCACAGTTCTTTTGAGTCAGACCATAGGCTCCATGGAAGAGGGCGTGCAGGCAGCGCAGGATACCGCAAGCTCTATGCTTTCCGTAGTGGCCCAGGCAGAGGAGATGGATGGTCTGATCAGTGGCATTTCCAATTACACCAAGGAACAGGCCATCAATGCGGCAGAAATCACCCGTGGCATTGATCAGATTGCCACAGTGGTTCAGACCAATGTAGAGACTGCAGAGGCCAGTGCTGCTGCCAGCGAGGAGCTGTCAGGTCAGGCCTCAGTGCTAAGGGAAATGGTCAGTAAGTTTCGGCTGAAGGGATAGAGAAGAAAAAGGGATGTTGGCTGAAGGGGAAGGGGTTGTCAGAGGTATGAAATTTGAGCCGAGCACAGTGGATTATACATTAAGTCCGTACACAGGATTAACCAGAGAGAGCTGGCTGGAGGCCGGAAAGTACATGTTGGAAGGAATTTTCCAAAACATTGATGACTTTCAGAAGCCAGTGGTGATGCCCAGAAAGGAGACGGAAATTACCTATCCCCATCTGGGTGCACCAAAGCAGGTCCAGGCGACCCAGCGCACTGCGGAGGTGTTTGAGGGGCTGACCCGTTCTTTTTTCATTGCCGCACCTATGATTGACAATGTTCCAGATCTGACAGTCTGCGGCTATTCTATGGCAGAATATTATAAGAATCAAGTGCTGCGAGTGTGTACCAGGGGGGATTCGCTCTATGTAGGCACCTATGAGGATCAACAGGAGCTCACAGGGCATAAGGACCCTTACAGAGCTTTTCAGCAGACGGTGGAGACCAGCGCTCTGGTTATTTGCCTTTGGGTAAGCAAGAAGCAGATCTGGGATACCTATACCAGGGAACAAAAGGATGTCATTGCGGCATTCCTGGAGAGCTATGCCCATGAGAGTACCGTGCCTCAGAACTGGCGTCTGTTCAATATGCTGGACATGGCATTCTTACATATGGAAGGGTACCCTATCCAGAAGGACATCATGCGGGATCACGCCCAGGCCATTTTGGCTTATTATGCCGGGGACGGCTGGTACAGAGACGGACATTCCTTTGACTATTATTCCTGCTGGGCTTTTAATGTGTATGGTCCTATTTGGAATTTGTGGTACGGGTATGAGAATGAGCCGTATCTGGCAAAAAGGTTTGAGGAGAATTCCAATAAGCTTATGGAGACCTACGGGGACTTCTTTGACCGGGACGGTTGGACCAATATGTGGGGGCGCAGTAATATCTACCGCAATGCGGCCACCAGTGACT
>CANRZC010000009.1 GCA_947644185.1 uncultured Acetatifactor sp. | reverse complement strand
CTGTGGGAGATTTGTTTTACGGCTTCCAGCTATGTCCCGACAAGGCCATCATCATATTTTCTGGCAGTCTGATAGGTGTCCCGGATAAGCTCCATGTTAAAGTTCATCTCCGCAAGCTGATCTATCTCCCGTCCGCAGATGTTCCAGGACCACATTCCCATTCGGGTATCCAGGTTTGCCACAGATTCTCGAAATTTTATATAGTTTTCCTCTTCAGGAACTACCCCCCCATAAAGTGTAATGTCATTGCCCAAAGCCCTCACATAGGTTCCTTTGTCAAAGGTATCTACCCAACAGCTAATGCCGAAATCAATATCAGGGTTCACAGTCAAAAACTTGCCGCGCAGAATTTTGGAAAAGTAAGCCACATCCTCTGACGTGGTGAGCATACCAGGATCAATAAAGTGCGCAATTACCCTGTCGCAGCAGTCTGCAAGTTCCGCATAGATAGAATAGTATTTTTCAAAAGTAGCCACGGTCTCTGGATTGTCATATGCAAATCCGCTGTCACCTGGTGCATAGGAGACTGTGTTGTCCGCCCAGCTGAATCCTTCAAAGTGAGCCCCCCACACCCACAGCGTAAACTTCATCCCAAGGGAATGGGCTGCATCTGCCATCATGCGAAGTTTTTCGTGCACTGCCTCATATCCGCCTGTGCCAGCCCAGGCAGAGCACATCTCCGTGGCCTGGACCCCTGTAAATCCGCAATACTTCAACATTTTCACATACTCATATATCTGTTCTTCCGAGTAGTCCAAAATATTGTTCTTCAGGCTGGTAGCCTCGTTCAAGTATACGCCCCTGGTAAAGTTTACATTCCAGAGCGTGACGATTGCCTCCCGCTCCTCCATCCATGGTTCTGCCACCTCTCTCACTTCATCCGGCACATAAATGGTCTTTGCCACACTGCTGATACGGGCATCTGCCTGTCCTGCATTCATCCATCCCAGATAGGTGTTCACAAACAGATACATTTCCTGCCGCAGAGCCTCCGCATCAGCCCCGCATATGGATATCTCCCCATTTTCGATGACAGTCCGTCCGCTGCCCGCAGCCAGCCCACTGTCCAGAGACAATAAAATTCCCGGTCCCTCTTTGCTCTTTCCCTCTGTCACTGGGAGCAGTTCCCCATCTGTCTGATATATAAAGTCCCTAAGCTCTTCACACACAGGCGCCGCCGCTTTATCCTGGTACGCAATCTCATATTCTCCAATGGGGTTTTCTCCTATATAGATGGCTTCCTTTAGATCTCTTCCGGCATCCCCATAGATCTCTCTGTCATCTAAAAGCAATGTCCCCTGGTCATCCACCAGGTTGCTGAACAGGTATCTGCATCCTCGCTTCAATCCGTCCTCTGTCTGAGAAAGAATAAACAGATGGTTTTCATCCCTTACAATGGTGAAGGCATTGGGTTCCATTCCCTCCAGGGTATATCCATAGGTATTTGCTGAGGTTTCCCATGTCAATAGGGAAATCCAGTTTTTCTCCTCATCCGCTGTATTTTTTAGCTTTACGCCTGCCTCCTGCCTGGCCAGCTCCATGAGAAACTCCGTGAGCCCTATGGCATCCTCTCCCTCCACACGATAGATTTTATAGCTTCCTATTTTTGTGTCGCTTCCACTTCCACATCCACCGCAGCCCAAAATCAGTATCCATATCAGTAGCAGCATACCCAAAGGCCTTTTCGCTCTTCTCATTCTGCTCCACTCCCTTTATCTGATACAAGTATAGTTCTCTCCCGCCTGAAATCCCACTACATCTGCAATTTCTTCCAGCACTTCATCATATAGCACAATGTCGATCCCCTGGGTCGCCATGGAGTAATCCTGCCGATCCACAATAATATGCATCACCTCATCATTTCCATGTAGCAGTACATCGCTGTCGCCTATCTCCATGTGATGGAAGCAATTCTCCCTTGCAGACTCATATTCCAACACACCATCTGCAATGACCCAGGCTCCTTCTCTCTGGAAAAAGGCTTCTCCGATTCCCAGATTCATCAAATGTTCTACCAGAGTGGCTATATCGCCTGTGAGATATTCCCCCTTGGTGATTATGACAGCGGTATATCCCTCCAGGCGGGACAGCTTGTCCAGATAAAGTCCTAAGTCTGCCGTTTCCTTCAATTCCTGGTTTTGTTTCTGGTGCTTCCAGAGCTTCAGGTTTTCATTCCACAGGGTATATCTCTCTTCCCCCCTCCTGTCCTCCAGCTCATAATAATTGGTCAAAAATTGTCCCAGAAAGTTGGTGCTCTTTTCAGCACCATAAGAATTCATATGCCCTTCGTCGGCAAAGTCTCTGGCCGTATCTAGCTTCAGTTCCTGTTGTTTAGCCAGCATATTCATATATGGGATATCGTTCTCCCTAGCAAGCGCTTCCACATACCTGTACTTCATCTGCGCTCCTTCATCTGCCCAGTAGGGCGCCAGGAAAAAGCACAGCTTCACATCAGACTCTTTTGCAAGCTCAATAATTTTGCGAAGCCACTGCTCTGTGTCCTCAGGGATTGCCGTTCTTTCCTCTCCATAGTATACAGGCAGCTCTCCAAGGTTTGGCCCTGGAGAGAGGATTGTCTCACTGCCCATGTAAAACTCCATCACTGGCGTGGGCTGAAAATCCTTTTTGGTCAGTTCCGCATACCGGGTGTGAATAATGGGCCATTTCAATAAGATATCTTTCTTCTCCTCTTCCTCTGCAATACTGTCTACCGCATCTCTAAAGTTCCCCGAAATCTCATACCCCAGAAGATTTCTATATAAATTTCCCTTAACTGCATATCCTTCCAGAATGCTGTAAAACATTTCCACACAGACCACCTTTGGCTTCTGGGTCTTCAGTAGCTCCTTCAGGCAATAATAGGAGCTTGCCATATCCTGTCCCGAAATCGCCATGCTGTAGGCTGCTATCCCGTAATCTTCCCACAGAATTGCCGTGTTTACTGCGCAGTAGCAATGGCTGCTGCCCAGAAATACCACATCCACCATATCATCATCCAGGGTATAGAAGGTGGTCATAGTAGATTTATAGTCCCCTCCTGTATCCTTCCAGGAAAGCACGCTGTACAGATTCCCATATAACAATGCGGCTATCACACAGAAGAGAACTGCCTTTGCCGCCTTAGAAAGTTTCATTCTGATACCCCCCTATCCAATCAAAATTGAAAATAGATGAACTGTGAGGACTCAAATTTTATCCCATAAATTCCAAATACCAAAATTGCTGCCAGCATGGCAAAGAGCACACCCCAGCGGAACCAGATACATTGCTCTGCCAAAAATTCGGAAAAGCCCTGCCCTTTCAGGTAGCGAATCAAATCCACCAAAAGGAGAATCCCAATTCCTGCCAACAGGATATTCATCTCCGGCCGGTCCAATCCCAGCGAGTAGAGCTCACCGTTGAAGAAGGACCAGGGATCCCATTTTGTGAAAATCCGCTGGCAATACTCCAATGCTGCGCGAAGCCCTGGGGATCGGAAAAAAATCCATGCCACATCCACCAGCACAAAGGTCAGAGCTGTCTGGCCCAGTTTGTAGCTGAAGCTCTCTGTCTTCGTTTGGAAAGCAGCATTTATTCTCTGCCGGATTCCTTTCGTGGCATCTCCTATGACCTGGTACATGCCGTGCAGAAGCCCCCATGCCAGAAATCCCCAGCCGGCACCATGCCATAGGCCACTGACTGCAAAGGTAATCATCAGATTTCGGTACTTCTTCAGCCGGGAGCATCTGCTGCCCCCCAGGGGGATATACACGTAATCCCGAAACCATGTGCTCAGAGAGATATGCCATCTATGCCAGAACTCTGATACAGATCTGGCAAAATAGGGCGTGTTGAAATTCTCCATCAGTTCAAATCCCATCACCCTTGCAGCTCCGATGGCTATGGAGGAATAGCTGGCAAAATCACAATATATCTGCAGGGCAAATCCTGCAGCACCTGCAAGCAGTGCCACTGCCCCGTGCATGAAATAGTTGTCAAAAACAGTATTTACCAAAACTGCCACTCTGTCCGCAATGACCATTTTCTGAAACATGCCCCAGACCATCAGCATAAGCCCGCTGGTTATGTTTTCATAATTCCACAGCTTTAATTTCTCAATCTGGCGAATCTGGCGCAGTAGATTGCCAGATCGCTCTATGGGCCCGGCTACCAACTGTGGGAAAAAGGACACAAAGAGTGCATACCTGAAAAAGTTGCCCTCCGGCTCTATCTCCCCTCGGTATACATCCAGCGTATAGCTCAAGGCCTGAAAGGTATAAAAGGAGATTCCCACTGGCAGTAACACATCAAAAGGCTTGTCCAGCAGTTCCCAGCCTATTCTGCCCAAAATCTTGTTGCAGGTGCCCAAAAAGAAGTCAAAATATTTAAAGAAGAATAAAAGCCCCATGTGAAAGGCAATACATAGGCCCAGCACCACTTTCTTTGCCGATTTTTTCTGACAGCCAAAAACAAACCGTCCGGCAAGCCATGTGACAACAGTAGACGATAGTATCAGCACAATATATTTCACATTCCAGCACATATAGAAATAGTAGCTGGCCAGTAACAGCCAAAGGTATCTTACCTTTTTCGGCACAATAAAATAAATTAAAACTACAATCGGAAAAAAAATCAAAAAGTCAATGGAATTAAATAGCACCCTTGCTCCCCACCTGTCTCCATAAGATTTACGGTACTAGAATGTCCTCATCTCTTTTTTAACATCTTCTTCTCAACCTTGTTGTAAATTTTCATAGTGAGATATGCTTCCACAATCAGAAGAATCGTGAACAAAATACCCAAAAGCCCCCCTGTTGCATAAGAGCCAAACATGGTCAACTCCGCCACTACGCCAAAGCCAATCACTAGGGCGGCACAGAATCTGTTGTATTTCTTCACATCCTCCACCTGGATTGGGTACTTATTGAATACCTTATTTCTCTCCTCACTGCTCAAGATCTTTGCCGCAACATACATGCAGGTACAGCCAATAAATACAAAAATGAAAAAACTCATACTTTCCTCCTGTCTATTCTCCGTATATTTTTGTTTTTAAATAACTGATATTTGTCTCAAAGTCCACCTCCAGCACCTGCATTCCCCGGATTGTCACATCCCGGTAAGTATCCGGCTGAGGGATACTGTCAGATATGATGTCGTAGGTAAACAGCTTTCCCGCCATCAGGCTTAGGCGAAAGCATTCGTTTTGGGTGAGATTGGTGGTCAAATTGGGCATAAGGCCATCCACCAGCCCTTTGGCATTGGTCAGCACAGCCATTGGAAGCTTGCCTATCACTGCTGTCAAAATCTTCCTCTGACGCTCAGTCCTGCCAAAGTCTGTGCCCATATATCGGTTTCTGCTATATGCCAGAGCCTGGGGACCATTTAAATGCACTGTGACCGGTCCATTGTCAGCAACTGTAGGGTCCATATTGTCCGTGCCATCCGGCCTGCCAGTGAGCATATTGTACTCCCACAGATACCCATTCACATACTCTATCTCTCCCTTGCTCAGCTCCAAGTCAACGCCATCCACCGCATCTACCAGGTTGGCAAAGGCCTCAAAGTTCACCAGCATATATCGGTTCACCGGAATATCGAAGTTGTGCTCAATGGTCTCCATCAAAAGCTGGGCGCCTCCGTAGGAATAAGCAGAGTTCAGACGGTCGCCACCATACCCTGGAATGTCCACATAAATATCCCTCAGCAAGGATGTCATATAAATGGTCTTGGTTTTGCTGCTAATGGACAGGAGAATCATGGCATCGGAACGGCCGTCCTCTCCGTTTTCCCGGGAGTCATTTCCAATGAGCAAAATATTTACAACACCGTCTTCCTTCATGGGCTCTGCCGCCAGGGCTTCCAGTTCCCTGTAATTCATTTTCCCATAGACCACTCCCACTAGCTGGTATAAGCCCACACCCAGCAATACTGCAATTAGGGCTACCCCAACTAAAAATTTCTTAAGCCAGGATTTCTTTTTTCGGCGCTTTTTCTCCGCCTTCTGCTTCCCCTTCCCCATCCCGGAATCCTCCTCCCCTTGGTGGTTCTTTTGGGAATTTCTTTTTCTCTGAGACGTCTTCTTCCCTGCAGGTGTCTCCTCCTCTTCGTATTCTCTGTATTCCCGGCTTTTTCTGCCAGTGGAAGCATTTTCCTGCCTGGGCTTTGCTCTCCTAGAAGACGCACTCTCATACTCCGGTCTTCTCCTTCGAGAAAACTCCCCCTCATATTCGGGTTTTCTCCTCTGAGGCGGCTCTTCTTCATATCCTGATCTGCGCCTCCCAGTGGTTTCGGCTTCGTATTCCGTTCTTCTCCTTCCAGGCAGCACTTCTTCCTTCTTCCACCTGCCTGTGCCGTCCTCCCAATCCCCCCAATCCTCCCAGTCCTCCGAGTCCAGCTCTTCATCCTCCTCAGGTAGCCACCCCTCTGAATCCGGGTCCTCTTCCTCCCAATCTCTCTGGGGCTGTCTCCTACTCTGGAACTGCCCTATAATCTGGATCTCTTCCCCATCCCCTGAGCCTTTTGCCGATCCCATCTGCCGCCCCTTCTGTCTGCGGCTTCTGGAATCCCTAGAATTTTCTATTTCTTTTTCCAGAAACGCCTCCAGCCCTCGCTGAATTTGTTCCATTTCCTTTTTATTACTATCCATTCACTACTTCACCTCTTGATATTGCCTTTTCCCCCTTCAGATATTATAATGGAAAAACACCTAGTTGCCAATGCTATTCTCATAAAAAGAGGAGTAAATTCAATTATGAAGAGACATCATGTAACATTTTTAGCCCTTTGTGTAACCATTTTGCTCTGTTTTCCCTTATTCTGCCCCTCTGCCAAGGCCGCAGACTCAGGCGGGAAGCAGGTGGACATCCTGTTCCTTCACGACACCCATTCCCATCTGGACAGCTTTCCCACTGTGGAGGAAGGACAGAACGTGACCCTGGGCGGCTTTGCCCGTATCAGCACATTGATTCATGAGAAAAAAGCGGAAAATCCCAATGCGCTGCTTTTGGACGCAGGGGACTTCTCCATGGGAACCCTGGTGCAGACCATCTTCCACACGGACGCTGCAGAGCTGCGGGTGCTGGGTGCTCTGGGCTGTGAGGTTACCACTTTTGGCAACCATGAATTCGACTACCGCTCCACAGGCTTGGCCGGAGCCCTGGATGCCGCCGCAAACAGCGGCGACCCTGTGCCCTCTCTGGTCCTGTGTAATGTGGACTGGGAGGCCATGGAGGCAGAGGGGCTTACAAAAGATCAGCAGCTCCTAAAGGATGCTTTCGCGGCCTACGGTGTAAAAGATTACGTTGTATTGGATAAATCCGGCATCCGCATTGCAGTGCTAGGCGTTTTCGGGGAGGATGCCCTGGCCTGCGCTCCTACCTGTGCGCTGAAATTCAGGGACATCTCTGAAGCAGCCGCGGCCACTGTCAAGGAGATTCAGGAAAAGGAAGATGTAGACATGATTGTCTGCGTGTCCCACAGCGGCACCAGCGAAGAAGCCCACAAGTCTGAGGATGAAATTCTGGCAAAGGCAGTGCCTGAAATCGATGTAATTGTCAGTGGCCATACCCACACCTCTCTCTATGAGCCCATCCGGCACGGGGACACCTACATTGTATCCTGCGGTTCCTACGGCAGGAACTTAGGGAGCCTGTCCATGTCCAGGCAGGAGAACGGACGCTGGCAGATAGACTCCTACGAGCTGATTCCCATCACCCAGGATATCCCGGCAGATCCTACAGCCCAGGCGAAAATTGACAGCCTCATGGAAAAGGTAGATTCCACTTACCTGGCACAGTTCGGCTATACCACAAACCAGGTGCTGGCCCAGAATGATATCGAGTTCGCTACCTCCGACGATCTATATGATATCCATGAAGAGCATAATCTGGGCAATTTTCTGGCTGACTCCTTTTCCTATGCCGCCAGAGAAGCGGACAACCCGGACGATCACCCCATAGACGTAGCCATTGTACCCTCGGGCTGTGTCCGAGACACCTTCTCCAAAGGAGATATCACAGTAGCAGACGTGTTCAACGCCTACTCCCTGGGGATAGGGCCAGACGGCATCCCTGGATACCCGCTGATCAGCATGTATCTCACCGGGGCGGAGTTAAAGACTGGAGCGGAAATCGATGCCTCTGTATCAGATTTCATGAAATCTGCCAGACTTTACATTAGCGGCCTGCATTTTACATACAATCCCCACCGGATTATTCTAAATAAGGTGGTTGACTGTTATATGACAGACGAAAGGGGCAGTCGCACGGAGATTGAGGACGATAAGCTCTACCGGGTGGTATGCGACCTGTACAGCGGCCAGATGCTGGGGGCTGTCACAGATGTGTCCTACGGCATCCTGTCCGTGCAGCCCAAATTTGCTGACGGCACACCTATCGAAGACATCGAGGATGCCATCCTCATGGACAACGGACAGGAGGTAAAGGCATGGGCCGCCATCGCCGCTTACATGGATTCCCTGGAGGACACAGACGGTGACGGTATCTCCAATGTGCCGGAGGCTTACGCTTCCGCCCAAGGCCGTAAGGTGACGGAGGACAGCCGTTCCATAGGCGATTTGATAAAGAGTCCTAACAAATTTGCTTTTATCATCGTGGGCGTGATTCTGCTGGTGCTGGCACTTGTCATCCTGTTGATCCTACTGCTGATAAAGTTGGTGCGCAGGCTGATGGGCAGAGCTACCAACCACCCAGGTCGCAAAGCATAATCCAGGTTTCCCAAAAACTGCTGATTTTACAGGAGGTTTTGCCCATGAGTGCCACAAGGTACAAAATATCCAACAAAAATATATACGGCTTCAACACCAATATGTACCAGATGCTCCTATTGATTCCCATTCTCATCGTGCTGAGTCTGTTGGCAGAGTTCGTTCTGGGGCCTGTGTTGTACCGGTTCTATCAAAAGGACGCCACCCTGGAAAATGGCGCGGTCGGCAGCGAAGCCGGCCCAGAAATCCAGGTGGCAGAGTCCATTGGGGACATGGAGCGGCTGGGCACCTTTACCATCATCACAAAGGGCGCGGTGGTCAACTATGACACGGTCCGCAGCGGGGATCAAATCTACCATCGGCTGCGGCTTCCCAGCGGGGAGCTGGTGATTGCTCACATCAACAAAAAAGCAATCCAGGACACAGACCAGGCGGGCATCTACCGCCTGCCCACAGGGGTGTGGAAGCAGTGGGAACCTCCTGCGGAAATCCTGGTCTATCAGGACTTTCTGGCCGCAACAGATTACTATGTAGATATGTATGGGGACTATGTGCCAGTGCTCTCCCAGGCGGATTACGGCATGGCCTTTGGCAGGAAAGTCTCTGTGTGGCTCTATGTGATTTTTATCCTTCTCTACAGGTTCATCGGCGTGCACCGTTTGCGCTTTGCGCCCGCTATCTTCTGGAAAAGGGATCCCTTGCTGCCAAAAAATGACACGGAGCTGTGGTGCGCCTCCACCTTTGCCATCTGGGCCCATTCCTTTTCCATGCTGGAGGGCTGGCCCTTGGTAACCGGTGTCCACGGAAGTCGGAAAGTGGTGGCAAATTTCCGCAATGTGGCCCTGGGGGAACAGTGGGACATCCATGATCGCCGGGGCGGGCTTGAGATTGTACATGAGCTGACGGAAAAACATGCTGGCCGCTTCGACACCGAACACCCGGGCTGGGACCTGTGCAGAGCCACCCAACTGCTGGGCATGATGTACCTGGTGAAAATGATAGATAGAGAAGAGCTGGATCAGGAATTCGTCAGGACCGGCAGAGTGATCCAACAAAGGTTCCACTCCTGGGACGAAATGGCCGAGAGCTATCTGGCAGGCTACCAGGCATGGCTGGAGAGAATCGGCCGACAGGACGCAGCTCAGTCTGCTGCCGGGCGCAGGAATATTTTCCTGCAGTTAAAGGCAAATCCTGACGGCCCTTATTCGGTGCCCTGGAGGACCAGCTTGAACAGCACGCCAGGGGAAAGTGAATGTAAAGAGCTGAGACGAGTCCTGTTCCGCTACAGGGATCCGAAGCTTTAAGTTGATTGGGCAAGGCAATCTAGCCTCTCCTCAAAGGCTTCATGCGCTATAGGCAAGTCCGTTAGAATTTAATAAGTTGTCTCCGTGCCTGCCCATTCCAGAGCCTCTACAGATCAGGTCTCCCCTTCTGCAGGAAAGAAGCCCGCCTGACAGCATCCGCGCCAAACTTCTCCCGGATGCTGTCCATGGCCCGGTCCAGCCTCTCCAGCTTCTCATAATCCGTGTGGTCAAACAGGGACATTTGCCTATTGTCCCCCTCTTTGGTCACCTTTCCGGTCTGGATTCCAATCAGGCGGATAGGCGTCCCGTCCCAGAACTCGTCAAAGAGCTTACAGGCAGCCTGGTAGATCTCATCCGTGATATTGGTGGCATGTCCTAGGACGCACTGGTGGGAGGCGTGGGACAGGTCGAAAAAACGCAGGGTGACAGATACCACCTCCACCCAGGCCCCATCCCGCCGCAGCCGCCTGCCTACAGTCTCCGCCAGGGACAGCAGCACCTGTTTCGCCTCCTGAGCTCTGGTCACGTCAAAGCTTAGGGTGACGGAATTGCCATATCCCTTATTGTCCGCGTGCTCCGCCTCCACCAGAGAGAAATCCCTGCCATTGGCATAATTCCAGATAGCCTCCCCATGCTTTTTGAGTGCCCCCCGCAAGGTCTCTAGATTTGCCTGGGCCAGGTCTCCTATGGTTATAATGCCGAGACGCCTCAGCTTCTGCTCCGAGGCACCTCCCACGGAAAAAAGCTCCCCCACTGGAAGGGGCCACATTTTCTCCTGAATCTCATTGGGGAAGAGCGTGTGCACCTTGTCCGGCTTCTCGAACTCTCCGGCCATCTTCGCCAGCAGCTTATTGCTGGAAATCCCTATGTTCACCGTGAAGCCCAAAGTGTCCCGAATCTCACCTTTTAGTCGGTGGGCTGCCTCTATGGGATTCCCGAACAGGCCCTGGGTCCCTGTCATGTCCGCAAAGGCCTCATCGATGCTGTACTGCTCCACTGTATCAGAGTACCTTCGCAGGATCTCCATGAATGCCGCCGAGTTCCTGGCATATAACTCCCGGTTAGGCGACACCACCATCAGGTGGGGACATTTGCGCAATGCGTCCACAATGGGTTCCCCTGTCCGCACATTGTATTTCTTCGCCGGGATGGACTTCGCCAGTATGACGCCGTGTCGTTTGGACATATCCCCGCCTACTGCGGATGGAATGGTCCGCAGATCCAGCTCCTCCCCCAGATCCTGCAGCCGGTGCACTGCCTCCCAGGAGAGGAATGCGCTATTTACGTCAATATGGAAGATGATCCTGCCGTTCATAGAAATGTCCCTCCTGTGCTATAGCACCATTATATCAGAACGTTTGTTCTGTGTAAATATAAAATCGTAATTTATCTATGACTTTTCAACCGCCTTCCACAGAGAAAAGCTTTCGACAAATCTTGAAACATCTCACGAGGAGTGTCGAAATCTGTTGGAATCGGGTAAATTTTGTAAATACGCAGTGACAAATCCCACCTCATATGATATGATAAATATAGTCTATGAAAGGAGGACGCATCAATATGGCATTGACAGCCGAAGATTTGCTGGCAATCTCGCAATTATTGGATGTAAAGCTAAAGGCAGAGATACAGCCAATAAAAAACGAGATGCAAGCCTTGAGAAGCGAAATACAAGCCGTCAAAGGCGAGCTCCAGGCCGAAATACAAGCCGTCAAAACTGAGCTCCAGGCCGAAATACAAGCCGTCGAAGCTGGGCTCCATGCCGAAATACAAGCCGTCGAAGCTGGGCTCCATGCCGAAATACACCAGATAAAATTGTTCCAGGAAAATATAATCAGGCCGCAATTGAACACTATTCAAGCCTGCTACACTTCAACCTACGACAGGTACAAAGATTCCGTTGAAGGATACGAGGCTTTGAGGGCTGACAATGAGGTCATGAAAAAAGTCATCATGGAACATAGCGATAGACTCAAAATGCTAGCCTAAGTACAGAAAATGCCGCGCCGGATTGATACCGGAATGCGGCATTTTCTGTTAAACTGTGGAGAATTCTAATTTCTACTCCGCCTCCTCCAGCTGCACCAAATGGAACATCGCTCCCACGAAATCCCCTTTCCTGTCAGGAATCCGAAGTCCTGCATACATCAGGCAGTCCCCGGAGAGCGCCACCTCTTCCCCGGCTCCCTCCACCCGGTAGCGCGCCAAAGGATCCAGCCCTTTTAGCCGCACCATATGGCTCTGCCTGCCGGGCCCGCACAGCACCTGAATCCAGGTCACCAGACTCTCCCTCTTATCCTTGGACACCACCTGCCAGCAGTGGTACAGACGGTTCTCCGCCCCGGATGCGATCCGGTAATAGTCCCCCTCCCGAATCAAGTCATTGTATTTATGATACAGCGCCACCTGCTGTGGTATCATTATTTTGTCTTCTTCTGGAATTCTGGTCACATCCAACTCATAGCCGAATGTCCCCGCCAGGGCCACATACCCCCTGGTCTCGAAAGGCGTTGTCCTGCCCACCGCATGGTTGGGGCAGTCGCTGACATGGGCACCTATGGTGGACAGAGGATAAATCAGCGCCGTTCCCTCCTGGATAGCCAACCGCTCTATGGCGTCCGTATCGTCTGAGCACCAGATCTGAGGGCTGTAATACAACATCCCGGCATCGAACCGTCCGCCGCCGCTGGCGCAGTTCTCCAACAGAATGTCCGGGAACCGGGTCACCAGCCGCTCCTGGAGCTCATAGACTCCCAGCATATATCGGTGGGCCAGCTCCCCCTGGCTCTCAGGAGGCAGCCCCAGGCTCCCCAGGTCGCACAAAGGTCTGTTCATATCCCATTTCACATACTCCACATTTGCGCTTTTTAATACTGCCTCCACCTGCTCCCAGATGCATTCTACCACCTCCCTGCGGGAGAGATCCAGCACATACTGGCCCCTGGCCATGGAGGGCGTCCGCCCCGGTACTCCTATGGCCCAATCTGGATGGGCTCTGTAGAGATCCGAGTCCGGGGAGATCATCTCCGGCTCAAACCAAATGCCGAACTTCATCCCCATCCCATTGACCTGCTCCACCAGATACGCCAGCCCCCCTTTCAGCTTCTCCTCATTTACCCGCCAGTCCCCCAGGGATCTGTACTCGTCCCTCCGGTTTCCGAACCATCCGTCGTCCATCACCAGCATTTCAATGCCCAGCTCAGAGGCCTGCCTGGCAATGGACAGCAGCTTTTCCGTGTCAAAGTCAAAGTAGGTGGCCTCCCAGTTGTTGATCAGGATAGGCCGCTTTCTGTCCTTATACTTCCCCCGGATGATGTGACGCCTGATAAAATCATGGTACTGCTTTGTCATGCCGTCCAATCCTACAGCGGAATACGTAAGCAAAGCCTCCGGCCCACAGAACCGCTCCCCAGGCTCCAGCCCCCAACAAAAGTCCTCGCCCTCCAGCCCTGCCTGCCATCTCACAGTGCCGAACTGACTGACCTCCGCCCGGATTTCATAATTTCCCGAGTACACCAGCTGTACCCCGTAGACCTCCCCGCTCTCCCCGGATGCCCCTTCCCCCAGCAGTGCCATGAAAGGATGGTCCTGATGGCTGGATATTCCCCGACGGGAGGAAATGCCCTGGAAGCCTCTCCCCAGCCTGTGCCTCTCCATATGGCATTCCCTGGCCCAGGAGCCATGGAGCGTCAATATGTCAAAGGGCTGAGCATCCATATCCATGGACATGGAGCAAACTTTTTCCAGATAAATTGTGTCCTGTCCGCTGTTTATCACCTCTGCATGCCTGGCGATCACATCCTCCTCTTCAAATACGGAATAGCTTAAGATCACCTTCATGCCCAGTGTTCGGTCCACACAGGTAATCTCCAGGGTACTGCAGCTCCCCTGTCCGGCAAAGGAGGCCGGAAGCCCTGGCAGCTTTTTCTTTCCCTGGAAAATTTCATGGGACTCATAGGAAAGCACACAGGCCTTATGGCCGCCCTGTGTCCGTACCCGCAGCGCCGCCTCCCGGAAATCGCCGATGCCGTGGACAGGGTACTCCATGGGAAACTTATCCAGAAAAGAAAGCCTGTCCCTCTGGTTTCGGGAGGGCACAAAGGGCGGTTCCTCTGTCCGCAGCAGATACGAGAGTTCATGCCCCGATACCTTTCTCCCATAATAGATATGCCCCAGAAATCCCTCCTGATCTA
Source organism: uncultured Acetatifactor sp. (assembly GCA_947644185.1). Lineage (GTDB taxonomy): Bacteria > Bacillota > Clostridia > Lachnospirales > Lachnospiraceae > Acetatifactor. Next base: position 3,387 of record CANRZC010000009.1, on the reverse strand, counting down.
CAATGCCTATCAGATAACTGGTGTGCAAAGTGTCCAGCTTGAAGATCCTGTCCTGCTCATAATAAACGATCCCCATATTCCCTCCCATCTGCCCGCTCCAGCGAGCTTCTCTTTCATAAATAATTCAGTATCACCGCCTGCCGCCCCACGCTGTCCTCCCAGCGGATACCAGAACGCCAAAAGCCCCATGGCGAACAATCTACCTGTCCACCATAGGGCTTTTCCTGACCTGCGGTAAACCAAGCTTAAGTCTGCTACTTGGTAAAGCGCCTTTGCCGTCATCTTACAGCTGTTATTTCCATATCAGCCATTATTCGCGCTCTTCATATACTCCTCGTACTCTTTCATCTGTGCGCCGTGGAGTGTTGTCAGCTCATCGATGATGTCCTGCACGCCCAGGCTCTCAATCTGCTGCACATAGGCATCCCAGTCGTCCAAAGACTTGCTTCCGCCGATGACGCCCCATACATACTCCTTCATAGCATCGCCGATGTCCGTTCCCTTCTCGTTATTCACTGTATACGCCTCAGGGTTTTTCTTCTCCACCGTATGGGAATAAGCGATACGGCTGTTGGCGGCTACCTTTTCGAACAGCTCCGAGGTGCTCTTTGTATTCTCAATGTTGCAGAAGTCTTTCCTTGCGAACAGATCCTGGAACAGCTTCAGACCAATGTTCTGCTCTGTATTCTGAGTTCCATCGCTGGGAACCAGGATTTCATAGGTTCCGTCTCCATTGTCCTTGTAATGCTCACCCTCCACGCCGAATCTTCTGTGAATGTAGTTCTCAGGTGTGGCCATGTCGTCCCAGATGGCATAGGCACGCTCAGGATTGGAGCAGGTGTTTGTAATGCCAAAGTAGCACCATGCAGCTACAGACGCGGGATCGTCCTGAGGAGTCCCATTGTCTCCCGCTACCATGTCAATGGGCACCCACTTAGCTTCTGGATGGGTGGAATAGAAAGACTGCATAGGACCAACAGAAGGATTATTCCAGGAAACCCAGCTGTAAGTCACGCCGAAACCACCGTTCGCCATCTCTTCATCCCTGTCGGTATCCGTGATGATATTGGGCGTAATGACGCCATCTGCATACAATTTAGACACCCTGCGCAGCCATTCCTTGCAGTCCTCAGTGGTAGGTCCGTAAATATAGGAGCCGTCATCCATTTTCAGGAAAGTGTCCCGTCCCAGGCCATCGCCACAGCCCTGAATCCAGGGCCAGAAGCTTCGCAGGTCGTACCCGTCACCGCCCAGCCCGTAGGTATTGTTCTGGCCGTCCCCGTCCGGATCGTCATTTGTGAAAGCGTACAGCACGTTCTCCAGCTCATCCAGCGTCTTTGGCACCTCCAGATTCAGATTGTCCAGCCAGTCCTGCCTGATCCACAGAGTCTCACAGGCGGGCTCCGCCACGTCTCCAGGAATCCTGTAGATGGCGCCGCTGTTGTCAGCCGCATAGAAAAGCACGCCAGGGTCAATGCTGTTATAATAATCCCGCATATTGGTATATTTGTCCATGTAGGGACTCACATCCACCAAAAGGCCTGCATCCACCCACTGGGAGTAGTCCTTCTCCATGTTCCACCACCAGATAATGTCCGGTCTCTGGGTCTCATCCTGCATTAACAGGGTAATCTTTGCTGTGGCATCGCTCCATCCGGGAAGCGCTACCACTTCGATGTCCAGGTTGTAGCGCTCCTCCAGCCATTTCTGAATCTGGCTGTCCGGCTGGGTATAGCCCTGGAGGCATACCACGGACATCTTCATGGTCTCGGACTGGTTCAGCACATCAATCTTTTCGTCAGATACAGGCGTATTGCCGGCTCCCCCGCCAGTCTGCCCCCCCTGTGAGCCGGAATCTCCCGATCCGCTGCCACATCCAGAGAGCATGCCCACTGTCATCATGCCTGCCAGTAAAAGTGCCAACATTCTTTTCTTCATTGTAATCCCTCCCAAAATTTAATTATTTTATTTTCCGCATGGAATCCCTTTCTCCCATGCAATAAAACCTTTCCTCAATTTACCCAGTGCCCCCAAAGCCCCCACACATTTCCCATCATGTTGACTTCCCATCATGCCGCTTTAGCGGCACATACACCAGAAAACAATTTCTGGTGTCAAGTACAACAGAACGCAGTTCTGTTATCAAGAGCAATCGGTGCAAGACCGGAAGAATGCCCATGTACTTCGGGCATTCTTCCCGGAATGATTTAGATTTTCTTAGCCCGTGTACTTTGCGGGCTTAGAAAATCTTCATTCCGTGCACACTTTATCCTTTGACGCCCCCAATCATAACGCCCTTTACAAAGTATTTCTGTACAAAAGGATATACGCAAAGAATAGGAACTGTGGCAATGACCACAGATGCGGACTTGATGGTAGCCGCTGTCACATTGGTGGCTGCCGCCACGGTAACACCCGCAGACTGCATGGCCTGATTGGTATTGGTCAGCATGTAGCGCAGCACTGCCTGCAGGGCCCATCTGCTTTTTGTATTAATGTAGAGAACGCTGGAGAAATAATCATTCCAATATCCCACTGCTGTGAACAGGGCAATGGTAGCAATTGTGGCCTTGGACAGGGGAAGGACTATCTTCCAGAATATGGTCACTTCTGTAGCCCCATCAATTTTGGCCGATTCCTCCAAGCTCTCAGGAATGGTCATAAAAAAGCTTTTCATGATAATCACGTTGTAGGCACTAACCAATCCAGGTAGAACCAGCGCCCAACGATTGTCAATCAGGTTCAAACCCTTGATCAGCAGGTAGCCCGGAATCATGCCGCCTGAGAACAGCATGGTAAAGAGCACCAGCAAAAGCATTGTCTTCCCAAAGGGCAAATCTTTTTTCGAAAGCGGATAAGCTGTGGTGGCAGTGAACAGAGTTCCCAGAAAAGTACCTGCTATGGTCACCAGCACCGTAGTCAGATAACCCGTCCAAATGGATGGATCCTTAAACACCTGTACATATGTATCCAGATTAAATCCCTTGGGCCACAGGAAGATACCGCCTTTGGCTGTGGCTTCCACTGAGCTCAGGGACATCATGACCACATGCCAGAACGGATATACCATGATAATACACAATACGGTGAAAAAGATATAATTGAACACGCCGTAAGCAACTTCTCCTCTGCCGCGCTTCACTTTCGTGAGATGATTTCTCTCTTTCATTTCATACCTCCTGGCCCGCTCCCCGCGGGCCTCCTTTCTTCTTCGATATAGGCTTTAATAAAGTCCCTCATTGCCCGTTTTCTTTGCCACATTATTGACAAACACAATCAATATAAATGCGACTACGGATTTAAACATACCCGCTGCCGTAGAGAATGAGTAATCCGAATTGATTAGACCCATTCTATACACGTATGTATCAATGATGTCAGCAACCT
>CANRZC010000008.1 GCA_947644185.1 uncultured Acetatifactor sp. | reverse complement strand
ATATCCATAGCTATAGTTGGGTAACTACCTCAAATCCTACTTGTACGCAACCTGGTACCAAGCAGTATAAGTGTTCTTGTGGTCATGTAAGCAAGACCGAATCGATACCGGCGTTAGGACACATTTATGGAAATTGGGTGGACAATAATGCTAATAGTGTTCATACTGACAATTGCAGCTCCACAGATCATAAAGAGATTTGTACTCGCTGTAGTGCTACCTTGAGCACAGCTAATCACAGCTATGGCAATTGGTATCTTTCTGGCAGTCAGATGAGACGAGATTGTACTGTATGTGATCATTATGAGATAAAGGCGGATACGCTGATTCCGGAGGCTGTACACATTTACTATGAAGACGTGGACAGTTACGAGGCCCAAACACCTGAAAAAGGCCGGCAAACCGTGACAGATACAGCAGTACATCGTGGTGAAACTGCCTCGGCTAAGATCCAGGCTGAGTTGACCTCTTATGACGGCAAAAGCTATATTGTCATGGAAAGGCCCAGTGATTTTACTGTCACTGAGAATAACATGCCCTTTACGTTCAAGTATGTCCGTGCAGTAACTGTGACCTGGGTGCAGGAAGATGGAACACAGATCAAGAAAATTACAATTCCTAACGGCAGTGACTACGAGGATGAATACCCCCAGGACCCTGGTACGAACGGCGAATGGAAAGATCCCCAGAAGGACGCAGATGGCAATATAACCATACAGTGGACGGAATCGAAGAAGAGCACCGTAACCTGGTACGACGAGGATGGAACCACCATACTGGATGGCCCTAAGACCTTCGAAAAGGGTGAAAGCGAGCCTACAACGGATATTATCCCCACAAAGGCTGAGGACGAGAACTATACCTATCAGTTCAAAGAGTGGGTAAAGATGGACGACAGCACTGAGGATGTCATTAAGTATAAGGCAACCTATACTGCTACTCCAAAGACACAGGCAGAGCCTATTCTGGATGGTACCTGGAGGCTGGATATTGTTAAGCAGATTTCGAACTATTATAACAGAGGCACAGCTATAACAGTTGCCGATCTTCCGGCCGATTTCACAGTGGATGTGACTGTAGAGTACCACAATGGCACGAAGCGAGTCAGTGAGACAAAGCATCTAACTGCGGCTGAACGGACGAACTCTGGCCAGGAGTCATTAGTTTGGACGGGAGTGTTTGATTTGCCTGATTGGAGGTTTGATCTTGCCGGGAACAATATGACAGTGGATGACTTTGCAGAATACAAAACAGTGATTACCATTACTGAGAGCAATTTTGACATTGACGGCTACACCTGTACTGTAAGTTCTACCAATACGAATCCGGTGAATGGCAACACGAAAACGGAAATCGTTGAAGTGCAGCAAATCACTGGCGGCAATAGCCAAACCCAGAAAAGCTTCGGCATTCGTAACAGCTACAAGGCCATAGAACAATCTTACCTTGTCAAGTGGGTAGATGAAGATGGAAACGTAATCAAAGAGGAAACTCGCAAAGGCTATACGGGAAATACTGTCTCTGTGACCGATGCCGATAAGGCTGACTTTACGAAGGATGGGAAAACCTATACTTTTGTAGCAGACAGCACGGAAAATAACCTTACTGACAAGGTTGCAGCAGATGACAGCACTGTCTTGAAGATGGTGTTCAAGGAAACACCAGGACCTACAGAGACACCAGGACCTACAGAGACACCAGGACCTACAGAGACACCTGACCCTACAGAGACACCTGACCCTACGGAGACGCCTGACCCTACAGAGACGCCTGACCCTACAGAGACACCAGGACCTACGGAGACGCCCGGTCCAACCGATTCGCCGAATCCTACAGAGCCGCCAGCTCCAACGGTAACGCCGAATCCCACACCTGCGCCTACACCCGTACCTGGGCCCACAACGCCTACAGGTCCTACGACGCCAGATGACCCCACAACGCCAGAGGACCCGGCAACAGTGCCTGAGGATCCAGCACCGGTACCTGTGGTACAGGTTCCGACTCCTGTGGTGGCAGCACCGCCAGTAGCTCCAGTGGTTACACCTGTGGAACCTACCGTGGTAGACCCGGTGGTACCTGAGGAAGAGCCTGAAGTAGAGATAGAGGATGACACCAATCCTCTTGCGGAGCCGGAACAGACAGAGGAAGAGGAAGCTATCATTCCTGTGGTGGACATGGAAGATGAAGAGACACCGCTGGCAGCGGGACCAGGAAGAAGCTGGGCTTTGGTGAATTTCGCCCTGATGAATCTTGCAGTCTTTGAGTCCCTGATGCTGCTGATTGGATACTTTGTCCAGACAAAAGGGACTTCGGAGGAAGAGAAGAAGCTGAAGAAGAAAGGCATTTTGCGCCTGATCAGCCTTCCCGTAGCAATTCTGTCAGTCATTGCATTCTGTCTGACAGAGGACATTACACTTCCCACTGGTTTTGTGGACCGCTGGACGATTCTGATGGCAATCATCGTCATTGTACAGACAGTAGTAGTAGCTCTTTCCCGTAAAAAGGAAGAGGAGAATGAGGCAGAAGCATAAGCTTAAGCAAAAGTGAGAGACAACCAAAAGACCTTCGTCATTCTGGAGTCAGGTTTGGATAGCCTGAACGATGGTGGCGGAGGTCTAGGTTATTTCTCTTTCATTCACAATATACTACTTTTTTAAGATTCTTTTTCAAATATCCTCAGTCTTTTCACAATTTCCTCTGGTTCTGGCAGCATTTCTTTCATATTTTCCGGTAGAGAGTTCCTTAGTTGATATGTTGCCACTCCAATCGGTGCATTAGTCTGTTTTAAAGCGTATTCCACATACGTCTTATCTTTACTTTTACAAATGATAATTCCAATAGATGGATTTTCATCCATTAGCTTTACTTGCTCATCTAACGCTGTCAAATACAACTGCATTTTTCCTGCATATTCTGCTTCAAATTCTCCTATTTTCAATTCAATTGCCACTAAGCTTCTCAACCTTCGATGAAATAATAATAAATCAATATATAGATCTCGATTTCCCACCGTCAAATGATATTGATTACCAATAAATGTGAAATCACCACCCATTTCAATCAAAAAAGCCCTAATATTGTTCACTAACTGCATTTCCAGTTCATACTCTGAATATTCTGGTGACAATTCAGCAAAATCAAAGGTATATTCATCCTTTACTGCCAATTTTGCCTGTACCCTACGCTCCTTTGGCAATGTCATATCAAAATTTGTTTGATTTAATAAATATTTTTCATAAGTCTGCGCTTCTACAAAATTAGCTAAAATACGCTTTGTCCAACCGTATCTCTTTGTCATTTGAATATAAAATTCTCTTTGCAAGTCATCCTTGCATTTTTCCATAATAATTATATTATTGCTCCAGCTAATTTCTCGCACCATTGGTGCGAGTTTTTCAGAATTACAATAACTTAGATAGAAATTTCTCATGCGCCAAAGATTTGCCGCAGAGTACCCCTTGGCTCCCGGAAATTCTTTCTGCAACTCTTTTGATAATACGTGTACAATAGATTTTCCCCATCCATTTTCTTTCTGCTGTCTATATATTTTTTCTCCGATTTCCCAATAAAGGTTTATTGTTTCAGCGTTTATCAATTGTAACACTTTATACTGCTTTTTATGTATTAATTCTTTCACTTCGTTTACTACAGCTCGCCGCCGTGATGGAGCGCCCTCCTGATTTATGCTTGTCAGCGCATGCTTCTGCTGTTATAATTAAGGGCAATAAAATAAATTTGGAAAGTGCGAACAATGAAATTAAAATTATTTTTATTAGCATCCGTTTGCATGACACTCATTTTGCTGGTAGGGTGTGGAAATTCTCAAAATCTTCCTAATAAAGTCGACACACAGGATGATATTGATACAAACGCAGATGCAGTACATTCAGAAGATTATGAAAAAATTCACAGTATTTTAAAGAATTCAGAATTCTATGATTTGGACGAAGCCGAGGCACTTATGCCCTATTACCAGAGGGCGGCGGAGCGGAAAGAGGCTATTTTGAATTCGCCTACAGAGATTGTGAAAGCGGATGAATTTATCCCTGGCAAGACATATACAGGTACAGCCTATTATATCTCACCTAACGGTGATAATGAAAATGACGGCTTGTCCCCCGAAACAGCGTGGAAAACTGCGCAGCGGGCCAATTGGGGCGATGTTCACGAAAAAGATGCAGTGTTTTTTGAGCGCGGTGGCATATATCCGCTGGATGAAAGAATGCTGACCCTAGTTTCTTGCGTTACCTACTCTGCCTATGGCGTGGGCGCTAAACCAGTTATTACACTGGCGCAGGAAAATTCCGCTCGTCCTGAATGTTGGGAGCTATGGCATGAAGGCGAAAATGGTGAGAAAATTTGGCTCTATTACCAGCAGGTAAGAGAAACTGGCGGCATCGTGTTTGACGATACCTTATATGCTAAACGGGTTTATGAATGGCCTACGCCCAACGGTTGGATGGCACTGGACATTCAGATTATGGATCCTGCCAATGGCGTTTGTGCGGCAGAAGATCCCTGTGCCCCATTTCAAGTAAAAAGTGCCGGGGAGTACCGCACAGTAGAGGAGCAGCTCACAGAGGATATGACATATCTCTGTCGCATGGATATTGGCGAGTTGACCTATCCGATGGTAGAATACCGGGTGGGTGAATTATATTTGCGCTGTGACGAAGGAAATCCTGGTGAGCACTTTGAACAGATTTTTGTTATTTCTTTGCAAATGGATGAATACGGTGAATACTATGGCGGCATCCTTGATGGTGCACAGGCTAATGGATGGGTTTTGGATAATCTATCGCTGAAATATTATCTGGATAACGCTGTATTTGGTTTTATTTCCACAGGGAAGGATGCAGTGCTTCAAAACTGTACGGTAGAATGGGGCGGCAATCGGTTACATCAGATACAGTCGGCGGAGCCAACCAATGGCTATATGCTGATCGGCGATGGAATTTACTGCGTGGCGAACAATGCTACGATTCGCAACAATTACATACGCCATAGCGGTAATGGCTGTACTTTTGAAAGTTCTATGGAGGCGCCGGCCGATATGGGCACCTATACTGCTACTGGTAATTTGATTGAAAATTGTGGACAAGGTATACGTGTTGCTCTTTGGGAACAGGGAGAAGAAAGTGCCTTTGATAGGGTGCTTCTACAAGACAATATCATTTTGGATACTGGAAACAGCATGAACAACGCCTGCTGGGAAGAACCTGTGGCCATTGACCTTGGCTGGGATGCGCTTCAATATGCGGATCATATTGAAGTCTCTGACAATGTTATAATTGGTAGCACAGTAGCTGTGTTCCGCACACCAGACAGCACAGAATTTAAAATGGACATCCATGACAATGTAATCGCTCAAAGCAAAGAAAATGCATTGATTACAGAATGTGGCGTTTCTGGTGGCGTTAATTGGTATATGATGGAGAATGCTAAAGAATAAAAATTCTGGTAAATTTTCTTGCAAATTTACCCATACAATGGTATAGTACCTACAGGACTTAAAAATTCAGTTGAAGGAGGAAGCATAATATGAGAAAGAGCGCAAGGATGGTGAATCAGATCAACTGAATACAGGGCATTTCGGATGCTATTTTTAAGTACCTTTATGAATAACTGTTGACTACAGGGCGCACATAATGGTGTGCCTTTTTCGTGCGCAAAAATTGGCGCGGCGAGCAGGGGATAAGGTCTGCTTGCCGCGCTTTTTATGCACAGGCCCGCATATGGAAGTTTGCCGCCCAGGTGGCATGCGGGCCCCGCGGCGAGTAGTGGAAAAGTGCTCAGGCAGCGCGCGAAGGATTTTGGAAAGGAAAGGTGATGTATTATGACAGAGAAAAGAGAATGGAATATGGAAAGTATGGATTGGAACAGCAAAATAAAGAAGACAAGATTGTATAAAAGGAGAACAGAATTTGAAGAGATTAAAATATTATCTATTGAATATGAAACCTACAAACGAGACCTATGAGGAGATGTACGAGGGCAGAATGTGTGAGACTTACATGGACAAGGACCCAATCGTACACAACCATGCCCTGTACTGGGATGGAGAGATCGGCTATGAAATCACAAAAAGCAACCGCCTGGAGCTGTCGAGACCCACAGTGGTCATTCACATTCCGCTGCATTTGCTGAAGCTGAAAGAGGCGGGAGTGGCCACGCTGGACTATATCTTTCGCGCCTTTCTGCCCTATGTCAGGGCATTAAATGAAATGAACGACAACCGCAAGCGCACAGCCAGGGAAAACGGCCACTATTTTATTTATGAGCCAGGCAATCAGGTGTTGACCCGGAACGTGGTCTCCGTGAAGCTGGTGCCCCAGAAGTATTACAGGATTGTAAAAGCGGATACCATAGAAATCCTGGACGGACTCCGGGATAATGGAAAAAATTCTACTGCGCTGGCCTGTAGAATTGCGCCTATTGACGGCTTGGAGGATGTGCCTGCCTACCCTTGCGTCAGTATCATGATCCAGGTGCAGCTGCCAGTGGGCAAGCATAAAAAGGCAGTGCAGATGCTGACCAAGGACCTGCCGGAGGCGGTGAACTGCTTTGTGAATGAATTCGACCATGCCGGGCTGCAGCGGGCTTTGGACCTCCATGGGAGGCAGCGAAAGATCCGGGCATGGCTGAAGGAAAAGGGATACTGTGCCTTTGTGGCAAATGGAAGCATTCTGCCCCGGGAGAAGGGCAGCGATAGGCCCATGCCAGGGGCGGTGCCATTCCAGTCTACACCGGAGGATGAGACTATGATAGACGGCATCCGGGGGATGGTCTTCAAAAGAGGCGTCACAGTCATTACCGGAGGGGGATATTCTGGCAAAAGCACGCTGCTAGACGCCCTCAGCGCCGGCATCTATGACCATGTGGAGGGGGACGGCAGAGAGCTTGTCATCACAGAGCCTTCGGCCATGAAGATTTCCGCTGAGGACGGCAGGAGCATCCGCCATGTGAATCTATCCCCTTTTATCAAATGGATTCCAGGAGGAAATCCTGGGGACTTTTCCACAGAGCATGCTTCCGGCTCCACCTCCCAGGCGGCCAACATTATGGAGGCAGTGGGATGGGGGGTAAAGCTTCTCATGATTGACGAGGACAAGTCTGCCACCAACTTTATGATTCAGGATGCTGTCATGAAGACATTGATCGAAAAGGAACCTATTACGCCCTTTGTGGAACGAGTCCAGGAGCTGAGCAAATCACAGGGCGTGTCCACGATTCTAGTCATCGGTGGCAGCAGTGAGTACCTGCAGGCAGCGGACCGTATTTACATGATGCGGGATTACTGCATTGGACAGGTGACAGAGGAAGCGAAGGCCCTGCAGCAACAGTACAATGGAGAGAGGAGCAGAGAGCCTTTCGGGCAGCTGGAACCGGCAGACTTTGGCTTCCAGGATCAGATTGATGCCAACCTATTGAGCAGCCGTCCGCAAGGGTCTGCCACAGAGGTGCTGAAGGTGTCTGACTTAGGCTTCCTGATGCTTGGGGAGGAGCAGATAGACATTCGGATGCTCCACAATATTGCCACCATTCCACAGTTGAATGCCATCGCTTTTCTGTTGCGGAAGCTGATAAATCAACTAAATCCGCTGGAACGCTTTCAGGTATTTTCGCTGGATAGACAACAGGAAGGAGGGACAGCAGAGGTTGCACCCAGGTGGATTTGCAGAGAGACAGAGGTGGCGCGTCTGCTGGAAGAAATGCAGGAAGCGGGACTGGAATCAGCGTATTCCCCTTTTTTCACAGAGTGCACTAGATGGATGGATATGCCCAGAAAATATGAAATATTGGCAGTGCTTAGCCGTATGCGCCTTAAGGTTTGAGAAACTACTCCAATAGTATTGACAGAGCTTTTGGGTTGTGCTAGGATGAAAATAGTAAAACTATTGCAGTAGTATAGAGCGTAAAGACATTCATGGTACAGATATCAGGTTGTAGTTGGAACTGGATATGGAGAGGACAGACATATGGACAGGAAACTCTTTGACTCAGAATTGAAGGTAATGGCGGTGCTTTGGCGGGAGGGCGACTCCACAGCGAAGCACATCTCGGAGGTTCTAAAGGACGAAATCGGCTGGAATGTGAATACCACCTACACAGTCATCAAGAAATGTATCAAAAAAGGTGCCATTGCGCGCACAGAGCCCAATTTCATGTGCCATGCATTGATTTCCAGAGCCGAAGTGCAGGCTTCAGAGACGGATCATCTGATTGAGCGCATTTATGACGGGTCAGCGGAGATGCTGTTTGCCTCGCTTCTGAGCAGGAAGACTTTGTCCAAGGAACAGATTGACAGGTTGAAGGAAATTGTGGAGAAAAGGGAAGAGGTGTAGATATGGAGCTGGCGCAGAGAAGCTTGCAAGGTGGAATATTGATACTGGCCATTCTGCTGATCAGGAGTCTGTGGCTTGACAGATTGCCAAAGAGAACCTTCCCGATTCTGTGGACAGTGGCTTTGGCGCGCCTGCTGATGCCCTTTTCCTTCTCCAGTGGCTTGAGTCTGTATACCCTTCTGCAAATCTTACAGCCTAGGACGATGCCGGAACAGGCCACTGGCGCCGCGGTGGAGGGTGCCACAATGACAGGTGCTCTGCCAGTCTGGACCGTGGCAGAGGAGCCAGGATTAGATCTGCCTGTCCTGGCTTCGGGGCACCGGCTTGAGGTGCTGTGGGTAATTTGGTGGGTAGGGGTGATTCTCATGGCCCTGTTCTTCGTCAGCGCCTATCTCTGGAGCCTATGGAATTTCCGCAGGGCTTTGCCCGTAGAAAATGAACAGGTGCAGCAGTGGCTGGACAGGTGTGGGAGGAGACGAAAGGGGTTGGTGGGGCGGATTGAGATCAGACAGTGGGATCAGACTCTGGCGCCGCTGACCTATGGGTGCCTACACCCGGTGATTCTGCTTCCCCAGAAAGCATTGTGGGATGGCGGCCAGGAGCTGGAATTTATTTTACAGCATGAATTTATGCACATCCGCCACTATGACGGGGTGTTGAAGCTGGTCATGACAGCGGTTTTATGCATGCATTGGTTTAACCCGCTGGTCTGGATTATGTGCAGGGTTATGAACCAGGATATTGAGCTTGCCTGCGACGAAGCGGTTTTGCGCAGCTTTGGCGAGCCGGCAAAGGCAAAATATGCTATGGCTTTGATTGGGATGGAGGAAAAGAAACGTATTCTGCTGCCATTTTACAGCGGATTCAGCAAAAATGCCATTGAAGAACGGATAAGCCTTATTATGAAATACAAAAAAATAAAATATGCTAAGACTGCGGTATCCTCTGTGCTGGTAGTGCTTGTAGCGTTGGTGTTTGCCACCTCAGCGAAGACCGCGGAGGCCACAGACAATCCAGCTTTGGGATCTGAGGGGGACACTGAGACCCAGGGAGAGGTGAGAGTAGATGACTTGACTGCAGGCCAGTGGTCGGATGGCTTTGAAACCATTCTGTCTGCAATTGCAGCCAGCTTTGGGGTCTTGCCCAGAGTGGATGAGAATTTGGCGAGGGACCAGCAGCTGGCAGAGGAGATGGTATTGGCCTTCTGGGAGGCGTATTTGGCTGGGGACCAGGAGGGAATGAGGCAATATTTGGTGGAGGACTATACTGGAGACATAGAGGGATTCCCGGACGGCGTGGATGGGCATGTGGCGAAGGAGTCGGTGGTGAATGCTGTGAAAGGGATAAATATGGAACCGAAGATGGTGGGCGAGAGCTATGAGTTTTGGGTGGAATTTTGGCCCAGAGCTGAGGCGGATTCCCTGGAGTACCTGACCATATCAGCGGTGAAGGAGGCAGATGGCTGGAGAATCAGATGGTATGGGTTGGAGGGATGATTCTAGGACCATGTATTCTATATTGAAAAATTTTGAATATCATGATATCATTAGAATGTGGTTAAGAGGTAGGCGCATTTTTAATGAGGATGATGATATGAGAATTGAACGTGTAGATGAAAAGACAGTAAAGTGCTTCCTATCCAATGAAGAGTTGGAGGAGTATGAGATTGATTATAAAGACTTCGTCCTGCGCAGCGACAAGGCCAGGGAGGTCGTACAGGAGATTATCGAACAGGCAGCCGAGGAGGTAGGATATAAGCCGCCAAAGTTTGCCTTTGACCTGCAGATTATGATGCTGCCGGATCAGGGATTGATTTTGACATTTTCTGACAGAGATCCGGAGCTTAAGGAGACGGACCAGTTCATAGAGTGTCTCAGGGAGATGAAGCGGATTTTGCAGAGGACCAGAGAGCGGATAGGAGAGGGAAGTGGGGAATCTCTAGACAACGGCGTGGATGTTATCTCTGGCGGTCAGGGACAGGATACACCTGAGGATGCAAAAGAGGCTGTAGGTAAGCAAAGCAGAGCGCAGCAGGAGAGCCGTCCCAGCTTTGCAGTGTTTGCTTTTGCGGATCTGGGCAGGATCATGGAATTCGCCTCCATGCTGCCCTCGAATTTGCAGGTGGATAGCAAGCTGTATGTGATGGACGGACTCTATTTCCTGTATCTACTCAAAGGCCGTGCATCCTATGAGCGGTACAGTAGAGCTTGCATACAGGCACTGGAGTTTGCCAGCCTTTATGCAGCAGAGCCCTCCCAGACAGCACAGCTGGAAGAGCACGGGGAGTGCCTGATTGGGGAGAGAGCATTAAAGAAGCTGCGAAAATAGGGGCAGGAAAGAAATTGTGGTAAGGCCAATGTATGTGGACCCATGTACATTGGCTTTCACTATGCGTAGGCCCGCATGTGGAAGTTTGCCGCTAGAGCGGCATATGGGCCGCGCGGCGAGTAGTGGAGAAAAGCATTTCCCTACTCGATTGCATAGACTGCGGGGGAATGGGTGGGGAAGAGCATTGCCGTATATGAGTTGACTTTACCAGTCAACCCTGTCAGGAGGAGCAGAAATCATATGGCACGCAAGAGGGATATGACAGAAGGAAAAATCGCGCTGCCACTGGTGGCATTTACATTGCCATTGGTGCTGGGCAATCTGTTCCAATTGACTTACAATGCAGTGGACTCGGTCATTGTAGGGCAATATGTGGGAGAGGAGGCACTGGCTGCGGTAGGCACCGCTGGTCCCCTGATGAACATCGCCCTTTTATTCATCAGCGGTCTGTGCATGGGTGCCAGTATTCTGATGAGCTCTCAATACGGCTCTCGGGACTATGAACTGCTTTCCCGCCAGATCAGCACCACATTCCTGGCAGGCTGCAGCTTTTCCCTGCTATTTTCTGTGCTGACCATACTGCTGGCGGAACCCTTGCTGCGCTTGATACAGGTGCCAGAGGAGGTGACAGGAGAGGCCAGTATTTATCTGCGGATCATTTTTTTAGGGATTGTGTTTACCTTTATCTACAATTTCCTGGCCAATACCTTGCGGGCGCTGGGAGATAGCAGGACACCACTGTATTTTCTGATGATGAGTGCAGTGCTTAATATTTTAGGGGACCTTCTGCTGGTGGCAGGATTTGGGCTGGGGGTGTTTGGAAGCGCGGTGTCTACAGTGGCCAGCGAAGCTGTCTGCTGCCTGCTCTGTGGTATCTATATCAGCAGGAAAGTGCCCCTCTTGAAGCTGGGAAAGAGATGGCTTGTGTTCGACCGAAAGCTTTTGGGGCGAACCGTTTCCTATGGCAGCACCAGTGCCCTGCAGCAGGTCTGTCTGCAGGTGGGCAAGACCATTATTCAGGCCATGGTGAATACCCAGGGGGTCAGTGTGATGGCTGCCTTTACAGCTGTGAATCGGGTGGATGATTTTGCCTACACGCCTCAACAGAACATCGGCCATGCCATGACTACTTTTTTAGCCCAGAATAAGGGCGCTGGGCATACAGACAGGATTCAAAAGGGATTCAAAACCGGAATTGCCATAGAAATGCTTTATTCCCTTGCAATATGTCTTGTGATTTTGCTTGGTGCCCCTGCTATTATGAGGTTGTTTACAGATGCAAAGGACGCCCAGGTGGTTTCGCTTGGGACATCATACCTGCGGCGGATCGCTTTGATGTACCTGCTGCCTGGGCTCACCAATGGGATACAAGGCTTTTTTCGGGGGATGGGGGATTTGAAGGTCACCCTGTACAGCACTTTCATGAATATGCTGGGGCGCGTCATTGCAGTGTGGGCATTGCTGATTGTGTTTGGCACAGGCTTCGTGGGTTTGGCCTGGGCTAACCTGGTGGGGTGGGCTGTGATGCTGTTGTTTGAGGTGCCACTTTTGCGCAGGCACCTTGGCAGGCCTGAAACTTAAAGCAGCAAATTTTCCTTGCCAATCCCCCCAACCTCTGTTATACTGCATTCAAAAGCATACATTCTTTTGAATCCACATGGCAGAGCCATTTCTATCGGGAATCTTCCCCGTCTGACTTCAAACGAAATCTGTGCTTTTTGACTCATATGTAAAAACATGGAATTTCGAAAGGAGGATCTGATGGAGAGGAAAGGAATGCCGGGAGAATAAAAACACACCTGCAAGACAATAAATAGAAGGAGGCTTATGGATGGAGGGCGTCAGAACAATCCGGGAGAAGCTGGAGGGCAGGGAACTGAAGATATTCTGCAGTTTTTCCATGCTGCTTTTGTTGGTGGCGGGAATCATAGGCGTGGAAATAGAGGGAGAGGGGGTGCTGTCTGCCATTCAAGGCCTGTGGACCATAGTGATTTCCAGGGATGCGCTGATCACGGACTACTTTGAACTGGCCGGGTACGGAGCAGGGTTCTGGAATGCTTTCCTGGTGATGGGAATGGGACTTTGGCTGCTGCACAGGGAGAAGGTCAGGTTTACCGGGCTGACCATGGCTGCTGTCTTTATCAATGTAGGCTATGCGCTCTGGGGGAAGAATCCGGTGAATATTTTGCCAATTCTGTTCGGAACTTTTCTCTATGCCATGGCACATGGCGCTCAGCTGAGCCGGTATATCTATACAGGACTTTTCGGGACCAGCCTGGCGCCCTTAGTGACAGAACTGGTTTATGAACTGCCCTTTGACAGGTGGGTGAACCTGCTGATCTCCATCCTGGCAGGGATACTGATTGGATTCATTCTTCCTGGCCTTTCTGTACATACCGCTTCCATGCATATGGGCTATAACCTGTTCAATGTGGGATTTTCAGCGGGTATTGTGGCCTTTGTGATAGTCTGTGTGCTGAAATCATTCGGCATAGAAAGCCAGTCGGTCATGATCTGGCGGCATGGACAGCCCATGTGGATCCTGGTGGGCATGTATGGCTATTTTCTACTGACATTTTTGTATGGACTCTATCTGGTCCACGGGGACATCAAAGCAATTTTAAACATATGGAAGCATCCAGGCCGGGCGGTAGCGGACTTTGTGCTGATGGAGGGTGCGGGAGCTACTCTGATAAATATGGCAATTACTGGAGCGGTCTGTACCACGTATATTCTTTTGATTGGAGGAGACCTTTCTGGCCCTGTGGTGGGAGCAATCTTGACAGCTTTTGGATTTTCCGCTTTTGGAGCCCATATCAGAAATTACCTGCCGGTACTGTTGGGAGTGTTTTTATCCACTTTCCTGAATCAGTTTGAGCCGGTGACACCGGGTATGCAGTTGGCAGCAGCATTTGCAGTAGGGCTTGCACCTATTGCGGGGAGATTCGGCGTCCTGGCAGGGCTGGCGGCAGGCATGCTCCACGCAGCTATTGTCATGTGCACATCCCAGATGTACGGGGGACTGAACTTATACAATAACGGATTCAGCGCAGGCTGGGTGGCTATCATCATGGTACCTGGGCTGGAGAGTTTTACCATGAGAATGAACGAAGAAAAGAGGAAGGGCAAATGCTTCATGAACAGGAAAAAGCGGGAAAAATCATAGCGGAGCTGACTGTGTACTTTCTGGCGCTGGGGGCTGGGAAGGTCAGCTCCAGCGTTATATTGGAAGGAACACATGGCAGGATTACCTTTGAGGCTGATTATCCGCCAGAAAAGGAGGATAAGCTCAAAGAACTGGAGTGCCTAAACCAGCAGCGGGATAATGGCATCGAGGAGATCTACTGGGAGCTGGCCGGGGTGGGGAGCCATGGGGACAGCAGCCAGCTACTGCTAATTGGAACTATGATAGATAGAGCGGAGATTTCCAAAGAGAAGGGAGTCGTAAAACTAACTTTATACAAAGACTTCTATACCCATGAACGGTAAAATTTGTTGCCAGTTCAATAGCGAAAGGAATAGAAAAGCAGAGAAGGAGCAGAGAACATATGGATAAAGTGGCGTTGATTACAGGTATTACAGGACAGGACGGTTCTTATCTGGCGGAATTTCTTTTGGAGAAAGGGTATGAGGTGCATGGCATTATCAGGCGGGCCTCTCTGCCCAACACTGCCCGCATTGAGCATCTGATTGAGGACAAGTCTATTAGACTGCACGAGGGTGACCTGTCGGATTCCTCTTCCCTGATCAGGGTTATTCATACGGTCCAACCGGATGAAATCTACAACCTGGCGGCCCAGAGCCATGTACAGGTTTCTTTTGATGTGCCTGAGTATTCTGGGGATGTGGATGCCATCGGTGTGTTGCGGATTCTGGAGGCTGTGCGTATCCTTGGCTTGATTGGGAAGACGAAAGTCTATCAGGCATCCACCTCTGAGCTTTACGGTAAAGTGGAGGAGGTGCCCCAGAGCGAGACTACTCCTTTTCACCCCTACAGTCCCTATGCGGTGGCGAAGCAGTACGGCTTCTGGATTGTCAAAGAGTATCGGGAGGCCTATGGCATGTTTGCGGCCAATGGTATTCTTTTCAACCATGAGTCTGAGCGGCGGGGGGAAAATTTTGTCACCCGCAAGATTACCCGGGCGGTGGGGCGTATTGCAGAGGGAATACAGGATCATTTGGAACTGGGCAATCTGGATTCCAAACGTGACTGGGGATATGCCAGAGATTATGTGGAATGTATGTGGCTGATTATGCAGCAGGACAAGCCGGAGGATTTTGTCATAGCCACAGGCGTACAGCACACGGTGAGAGATTTCACGGAAAAAGCCTTTGCTGCCAATGGAATTTCCATTCGCTGGGAGGGCAGTGGCCTGGAAGAGAAAGGATATGACGCAGCCACGGGCAAAATGGTGGTCTGCGTGAATGCCCAGTGGTTTAGGCCTACGGATGTAGATAATCTCCTGGGGGATCCCACGAAAGCAAAGACAGTCCTCGGCTGGAATCCCCAGGCAACCAGCTATGAGGAACTGATAGAAATTATGGCAAAGCACGATCGCATGCTGGCAAAACGGGAAAAGGCTATGAGGGATGCGCAGGAGGTTGTATGATGGAGAAAAAGGCAAAGATTTATGTGGCAGGGCACCGAGGAATGGTGGGCTCTGCCATTGTGAGAGAGCTGCAGCGCCAGGGGTATGAGAATATCATTACCCGTACCCACAGGGAGCTGGACCTGTGCCGCCAGCAGGAGGTAGAGGATTTTTTTGCAAAGGAAAAGCCAGAGTATGTGTTTTTGGCAGCAGCGAAAGTAGGTGGAATCATAGCCAACCAGGAGGCGCTGGCAGATTTTATGTGGTTTAATATGACTTTGGAGATGAATGTTATCCACAGCGCCTGGCAGAATGGATGCAAAAAGCTGGAATTTTTGGGCTCCTCCTGCATTTATCCTCGAATGGCACCCCAGCCCATGCCGGAGAGCTGTCTATTGACCGGAGAGCTTGAGAAAACCAATGAGGCCTATGCGCTGGCAAAGATTTCTGGCCTGAAATATTGTGAATACTTGAACTGCCAATATGGAACTGACTATATATCTGTAATGCCTACAAATCTGTATGGGCCTAATGACAATTACCATCCAACCCACAGCCATGTGATGCCAGCGCTGATAAGACGATTCCATGAGGCAAAAGAGCAGGGACTACCTTATGTCATTTGCTGGGGAGATGGCTCGCCACTTCGAGAATTCCTGTATGTGGACGATCTGGCCAACTTGTGTGTATTCCTCATGAACCATTACAGCGGAAACGAGACTGTCAATGCCGGTACAGGCAAGGAGCTGACAGTCAAGGAGCTGACCCATCTGGTGGCAAAGGTGGTGGGATATACAGGGGAGATTCGGTGGGATGTAGAGAAACCAAATGGCACACCCAGAAAGCTATTGGATGTGTCAAAAGCCACACAGCTAGGGTGGACTTACCGAACGGAATTGGAGGATGGCATTCGGCTGGCCTATGAGGACTTTTTGAACAATCCTATGCGGGCAGAGCGCTAAGTGAAAGCTGAAAAAGAGAGATTTGCACTTGACAAACAACCATATCCTGCACTATAATCCTATCCATATAGTGTGACTGGGAAGAGGGTTAGTACAGATTTAGAAGCATTCCAGAGAGAGGGCGTGGCAGGAGCCTGGTGTAAAAGGCCAGGGCAAATGTGGCTGTAAGGTCCTTATGTGGAAAGTCTGGAACCTGCCTTGGAGTCCTATGTGAGGTCTGGGGGTAGACAAAAGTTTACCCTAGGCAAAAGCATGGCGTAGGCCTGCGTTAAAGGCATGGAGATGGACGAGGTTGCGTCAACTAGGGTGGTACCGCCGGATTTCCGGTCCCTTATGGGATGGAAATCCGGCGTATTTTTTGTTGCGGAACTGGAAACAGCAAGCATCCATCCTGTGCCCATAGAATTTACGGACGCATGCTTTAGCGGCCGGAAATGCTATGTGTGTCCCGGTACAGGATGGATGGTTGCGGAACTGGAATAGGAGGAAAAAAATGGCAGACAAGAAACTGGTAGAAGAAATTACATCTATGGATGTGGATTTCGCGCAATGGTACACAGATGTGGTAAAAAAGGCGGAACTGATTGACTACACTTCCGTAAAAGGATGCATGGTAATCAAGCCTGCTGGCTACGCAATCTGGGAGCTGATTCAAAAGCAATTGGATGAGCGTTTTAAGGCCACAGGGGTGGAGAATGTATATTTGCCCATGTTCATTCCGGAATCCCTGCTGCAGAAGGAGAAGGACCATGTAGAGGGCTTTGCACCGGAGGTGGCCTGGGTGACCCATGGAGGGTTGCAGCCCCTGCAGGAGAGACTTTGTGTGCGTCCTACCTCAGAGACTCTTTTCTGCGATTTTTATAAGAATGACATTCATTCCTACAGAGACTTGCCCAAAGTCTATAATCAATGGTGCTCTGTGGTGCGCTGGGAGAAGGAGACCAGGCCGTTTCTGCGCTCCAGGGAATTCCTTTGGCAGGAGGGCCACACGGCTCACGCCACAGAGGAGGAAGCCCAGGAGCGAACCATTCAGATGCTAAATGTGTACGCGGACTTCTGTGAGGAGGTACTTGCAATACCGGTGATCAAGGGACGCAAAACTGACAAAGAGAAGTTTGCCGGGGCTATTGCCACTTATACCATCGAAGCTCTGATGCACGATGGCAAGGCTTTGCAGTCTGGCACCAGCCACAATTTTGGAGACGGCTTTGCCAAAGCCTTTGGCATTCAGTTCGCTGACAAGGACAACACATTGAAATACGTACATCAGACTTCCTGGGGTATGACCACCCGCCTGATAGGGGCTATCATCATGGTCCATGGAGACAATGAGGGATTGGTGCTTCCGCCCAAAGTAGCGCCTACCCAGGTGTGCATCGTGCCCATTCAACAGAAAAAGGAAGGGGTGCTGGATAAGGCATATGAGCTGCGTGACAGACTAAAGGGGAGCTGCCGGGTAAAGGTAGACGATACAGACAAGAGTCCAGGGTGGAAGTTCGCAGAGGCAGAGATGCGGGGGATTCCTATTCGAATCGAAATTGGGCCCAAAGATATGGAAGCTGGGAAATGCGTCATCTGTCGCAGAGACACCAGAGAAAAGCTGGAGGTAGCTCTGCCAGAGCTGGAGACAAGGGTACAAGAGCTGCTGGAGACCATCCAGAGAGACATGCTGGACCGGGCAAAAGCCCACCGGGAGGAAAATACCTACACTGCTGCCAACATGGAAGAGTTCGAGAAGATTTTCAATGAGAAATCAGGCTTTGTGAAGGCTATGTGGTGTGGGGATGAGAACTGTGAGAATCTTATCAAAGAGAAATTAAGCGTCACCAGCCGTTGCATGCCTTTTGAGCAGGAGCATATTGCAGATACTTGTGTGTGCTGTGGAAAGCCTGCAAAGAAAATGGTGTATTGGGGGCGGGCATACTAATATGCCACGGCATGCTTGGAACCGAGACAGCATGGCATTTCAAAAAACGAAAAGGAGATAGATGCAAATGAAAAGCGAGACATACCCAATGCAATTGGCGGGCTCCCAGCCCTATGCGAAACTGACCACTTATATCCAGGAGGAATCTACGGAAATCCTTATTTCGCAAAGACCCTTAGTGCTGGTCTGCCCAGGTGGCGCCTATGCCTTCACCTCGGATAGGGAGGCAGATCCCCTGGCTTTGCAGTTCCTGGCCATGGGATACCACGCAGCTGTGCTGCGATATTCGGTGGCGCCGGCTACCTTTCCAACGTCTCTGTGTGAGCTTGCCTACAGCATCCGCCTGATCAGAGAGCACGCGACAGAATGGCATGTGAATCCGGATCAAATCATTGTGCTGGGCTGCTCTGCAGGGGGACATTTAGCGGCTTCCATGGGGGTGTTCTGGAACAGAGATTTCCTGGCAAAGGCGTTAAATATGGAGACAGAGGACCACAGGCAGTGGAAGCCAGATGGCATGATTTTGTGTTATCCTGTGATTACCGCTGGAGAGTTTGCCCATAGAGGCTCCTTTGACAATCTGATAGGAGATAGGGAGGCAGAAATTTCCCAAATTTTTGGGGCTCCGGCCTTGGAGGCGCTGTCTCTGGAGAACCAGGTGAGCAGCGACACGCCACCGGCATTTCTCTGGCATACCTCCACAGATGACGGTGTGCCCATGGAAAACTCTTTGCTGTTTGTAAATGCCATGCGCAGGGCAGGTGTCAACACAGAGCTTCATATCTATCCTGTGGGCTGCCACGGACTTTCCCTTGCCAATCGGTTGACAAACAATGTACAGAAGGAGTGCCAATCCTGGGTTTTTCTTGTGCACACCTGGATAGAAAGCCAGTATGTGGAGAAGACCGAATAAAGAAGGAAGCTGCATGAATATAATCGTTTTAGATTTGGAATGGAATCAGGCTAACGGCACCTCGGAACAGGAGGTGGCCGCCATTCCCTTTGAAATCGTTGAAATTGGTGCTGTGAAGCTGAAAGCGGACAGTGGAGATGTGGAGGAAATGGATCGATTCAACCGTCTCATCAGGCCGTCAGTGTATCACGAGATGCACCAGATTACCGGTAAATTGATTCATCTGCGGATGAAAGAGTTAAAAAAGGGAAGTCCCTTTCCAGAGGCTCTGGAGGCCTTTTTGTGCTGGTGCGGGGAAGAGGCATATCGTTTTGGCAGCTGGGGGAGCTCGGATCTGACAGAGCTGCAGCGAAATATGGAATACTACCATATGACGCCTCTGGCTGATGGCCCCCTGGCCTACTGGGATGTACAAAAGCTATTCAGCATCGCATTTGAAGATGGAAAAAGTAGGAAATCACTGGAGTATGCTGTGGACTTTCTGGAGATAGAAAAGGATATTCCATTTCACAGGGCCTTGAGCGATGCCCATTACACAGCGAAAATTTTGACCAGGATTCTGGCTGAAAAGCCTCAGGTACTCCGAAATCTGTCTTACGATGCATTTCATCCTCCCAAAGACAGAAAGTCCGAGCTGAAGGTGCAGTTCGATCAGTATGCAAAATATATTTCCAGGGAATTTGACAGCAAGGAGGAAGCCTTTGGGGACAGGGAGGTGGCATCCAGCAAATGTTATCTCTGCCACAGAAATCTGCGCAAGAAAATTCGCTGGTTCTCCCCCAAAGGAAGAAATTATATTTTTCTG
>CANRZC010000007.1 GCA_947644185.1 uncultured Acetatifactor sp. | reverse complement strand
TGCCGAAACTCCCTGAAGTTTTTCCATTATTTCAAATGAAAGTGGCTGTTCAAATAGCAGGCACCGGGCACCAGTGTGGCCACGGTATAAATCCTTTCTGCCACTGCCTCTGTCTGGGCAGGTGCCTCGGACACATATCCTATGGCAGTCAACACAAAGCCTCCCAGGCCACCAGCCAAAGCCTGTCCCACCTTTCTGGCAAAGGAATACACTGCATACACTGTGCCGTCCTCCCTTTTTCCGGTGACCACTTCCTGATAGTCAATAATGTCTGTGATAAAGGCCCATACAATCAGGTTGAACAGCCCGGTTCCCAGCGTTCCCAGAAACAGCAGCACCATAAACAGTGGAATGCTCCTCACCCGCAGGAAAAACAGCAATAGATAAACGATTCCTGCCACCAGCATCCCCACTGCCCCAGCTTCCTTCTTGCCAAATTTTGAGGCAATGGTAGAAATAAAAGGCGCCAGCAGCAGGGTCCCGCCAATACTCACCACATTGACAAAAGACAGTGCCTTTGCATTCTTAAAATAGTCCAGAAATAGATAGTTGTTCATGGTCTGGCTCATAAGCGTGGCCAGCAGCAGTACCAGCGCTGCACATACCAGAGAAAGCAATGGCCTATTTCTGCCAAGGCTACCCAGCATTTCCCAGACTGACTCCCCCTTCTCTTCCTTTTTCTGGAAGAACACTCTTTCTCTACATAAAGTATAGCAAAGCACATAGCACACCACTGCCAGCGCTCCGAACACAAAAGCAGTCACTGTAAATCGCACCGGCAGCACAATCTGGTTCCCCGCCTGGTCCGTCTCATACACTATCAGTGGCACTAGCACCCCGATGGCAAGCCCTGCCAGGCTGGCACCGATGCTGCGAAAGGTAGAGAGAGAGGCTCTATCCTTTACCTCAGGGCTGATGACGGAAGCCATGGAACCATAGGGAATGTTGATGGCTGTGTAACAGAAGCTGCTCCACAGAAGGTATGTGATTACCACATAGACCATTTTCGCACCGTAAGCCCAATCCCGCACAAAATACAGATACATGATAGAGCTGGCCACCGCCACTGGAATGCACATGCGGCGAATCCAGGATCGGAATCTCCCATCCTTTGCCGGTTGCATATGATCTACGATACGTCCCATAGTTACATCCGTAAAAGCGTCCACGAATCTCGCCCCTAAAAATAGCATTCCCACCGCATAGCCGCTGAGTCCCAGCACCTTTGTGTAAAATACCATGAGATAGCTGCTGGCAAAAATAAAGCTGAAATCATTGCCGAAATCTCCAAACATGTATCCAATTTTATCTCGGATGCCAAAAGGGCGCACTTCTTCTGCCCGTTCCTCCCGCACATTTCCCTGCTCATCCACTGTCCTGGACATAAATCCACCTCATCTCTAAAGATTTGCCCTTAGCATTCCACCATGATCCCAAAAATATTCCTCTCAATTCTCCAAAGCCAACCTTTACAACCACACCCAACATGGCTATAATGAATGACAATAGAAAGCCGCTCTTGCTTTCTATTATATATGACAATAGAAAGCTGCCCTTAAAAAGCCACTCAAGGAGGTTGCCATGACCATACTCACAGTATTTTTCCAAATGCTATGCCTGCTTATCATGATTGGAGCAGGGTTCTTTATGACAAAAAAAGGAATGCTGGACGCCCACACCAATACCCACATGTCCAAAATGATTGTAAATGTATTCAATCCTATGCTTATCCTATCCAGCGCCTTATCCTCCGCAGGCCTGATTCCCTTAGATACCATGGGATTGGTCAGTCTAATTGCGGTGGTTATGTTCGCCATCCTGATTGTGGCAGGCATGCTTCTGTCGCCGTTTTTTGACAAACGCGCCGATCAGCGGAAAATTTTCCAGATGATGTTTGTGTTCTCCAACCTGGGATTTATTGGTATCCCTGTGGTCAGCACCATTCTGGGACCGGAGTATGTGGTTTATGTTACGGAATTTCTAGTGATTTATACCATTGTGTTCTATACTTATGGGGTAGCTTTGATGGATGGGAAGTTTTCTCTCTCTTCCCTGAAGACTATGTGCAATCCCGGCATGATCTCCGGCGTGACAGCTCTTCTGCTCATTATTCTGAATATTCAGCTTCCTGGCTTTCTGGCAACAGCCATTACCTATTTGGGCAATGTAACCTCACCTATGGCCCTGGTGGCAGTGGGCTTTGCCCTGGCCAACACTGAGCTGAAGCAAATTTTCTATCAGCCCAAATTATATGTATTTTCTGTAGTCAAATTGTTGCTGCTTCCCCTGCTTATGCTGCCGCTCTTGAGGTTAGCCACAGATGACCCTGGGCTGATTTCTGTGTGCATGGTCATGTTCGGCATGCCCATCGGCAACATGCCGCTGATCCTGGGAAACCAGAAAGGCATTGATGGCAGCACCTGCAGTGCTGCCATCATCCTAACTACGATTCTATGTGTATTCACAATTCCCATCCTGCTGGCAGTCGTGGGATGAAGCCAGGCCCCACATGGGTAGGGCAGCTGTCACATCCCTCACTGCCATTTCAGCCGATGCAATTCTCCCTCCTGCTGCATGTCCTGAAAGCCAGTCTGGCGCAGTGCCTCATAGAGCACAATGGCCACTGCATTAGACAGGTTCAGCGAGCGAATGGCAGGCAGCATGGGGATCCGGATACAGCTCTCCTCATGTTCCACCAAAATCTCCTCCGGTATCCCGGCGCTCTCCTTGCCGAACATGATATAGTCATCCTTGCTGTAAGCAGCCTCTGTGTAGGAGTATTTTGCTTTGGTGGTAGCCATCCAGATCCTGGCGCCTGGATGACACTCCTGAAATGCCGCAAAATTCATGTACCGGTGTACCTCCAGCTGATGCCAGTAGTCCATTCCCGCACGCTTGATGGATTTTTCGTCCAGCCGAAAGCCCAAGGGCTCTATCAGGTGTAAGGACGTGCCGGTGGCCACACAGGTGCGCCCAATGTTTCCTGTATTTCCCGGTATCTCCGGTTGGTGCAATATGATATGCATCTGTCCATCCTCCCAGCCTCACCTAGTATGCCGCAAATCCCTCCAGGATTTCCGTGGCCTTGTCAGCTGTGTCATCTGTATAGGTAATTATAATGCACAGCGCCCTGTTTCCTGACACCCGCACATAGTAATCCTGGTATTTCTGCTCACCATCCTGTTTTGCCAGAACATTTAATATGCTGTAGGTCTCCCCGGCAATTTCCGTGGTTTTGCTGTCGTCCACAATCTCCATCACCGGCTCCTCTAAAAGCCTCAGTTGAAAGCCCGCTGCATTCTTGTAATCCTCTGTGGTCATCCCTGCCATCATCAGTTTCTCCGCTGACACCACCACATTGACATCTTCTGTGGTAGAGAGGCTCATCATCTCATACAATGTAATCAGATCCAGATATTTCTTCTGCTGTTCTGTGTAATTCTCTGTCACCATTTCCTGGCTGATTCCCATCACTGCGTCCAGGCCTTCTTCATTGAGCATAAATACACCCTCTGGCGCAGTATAGCGCAGATTCCAGTATTCACTTTCCCAGCCATCCTCTGTGATAGTGCCTCTCACATAGGAATCTGTGTCCTCTTCCTGGCTCTCGGCTTCCTCTGCTTCTATGCTTTCCTTCTGATTTTTGCTGTCACTGTCTTTTGTGGTGATATTGGCTTTGCCGCTGTGTGATTCCCCGGCACCTTTTTGCTCTCTGGATGGTTCCTGGCTCTCTTCGGCCTTATCTTCCTCTACCGCCATGTCCTCCCTATCCTGGCTACTAGACTGAGTAAGCTGTTCCAGAATCTCTATAGCAGGATTGCCAGCGCAGCCTGTCAAAAGCAATGCCACCAAAATGACCGCAATGCAAACTCTTTTCTTCATAGCAAACGCTCCCTTTATCTATCCTTTTGCTCCTGTCGAAGCTTTTTCAGGAAATGCTCCAGTCTGGCCATAGCTATCCTCAGGTTTTCCAGAGATGCAGCATAGGAAATGCGCAGATATCCCTCTCCACAATCGCCAAAGGCCGTACCTGGCACTACAGCCACACCCTCCTCCTTTAAGAACCGCATAGCGAACTCATCGCTGGTGAGCCCATACTCCTTGATACAGGGGAAGATGTAGAAAGCGCCATAGGGCTCAAAGCACTTTAATCCCATCTCCTGAAAAGCGTGTACCAGGTAGCGGCGTCTCTGGTTGTAAGCCGTACACATTTCCACTACATCGTCATCGCCGTTTTTCAAAGCCTCTACAGCTGCATACTGGCTGGTGGTAGGGGCGCACATAATGGCAAACTGATGAATTTTTGTCATCTGCTCTATAATGTTCTCCGGCCCACAGGCATAGCCCAGCCGCCATCCTGTCATGGCAAAGGCCTTGGAAAAGCCATTGATCAAGATGGTGCGCTCCTTCATCCCTGGGAGCTGTGCAATGGATACATGCTTTTCCTTATAGCTGAGTTCCGCATAAATTTCATCGGACATGACATAGATGTCATGTTTGATAATCACCTCCGCAATGGCCTCCAAATCCTTCCTCTCCATAATGGCTCCGGTGGGATTATTGGGGAAGGGGAGCACCAAGAGCTTTGTTTTGTCCGTGATAGCCTGCTCCAGCTCTTCGGCTGTAAGGCGGAACTCATTCTCCTCCTTGAGATTGATGATCACAGGCTTTGCCCCGGCCATCACCGCGCAAGGCTCATAGGACACGAAGCTGGGTTGGGGAATCAGCACTTCATCTCCAGGGTTGATCATAGCTCGAAAGCCTATGTCAATGGCCTCAGAGCCGCCTACTGTCACCAAAATCTCCTTCATGGGATGTTCATAAAGGATTCCCTGCTTGCGATATAAGTAATTTGCAATCTCCTCCCGCAGCTCCTTCAGGCCCGCATTGGAGGTATAGAAGGTCTTTCCCTTTTCCAGGGAGTAGATGCCCTCATCCCGGATATGCCATGGCGTATCGAAATCCGGTTCGCCTACACCCAGGGATATGGTATCCTTCATTTCCTGGGCAATGTCAAAGAACTTCCGAATCCCCGAGGGCTTTATTTCTATGATTCTGTCTGCTAACGGATTTCTCATGGGGTAATCATCTCCCTTTCATCTTCTTTTTTCCTGGAAAGCACTGTGCCATGATCCTTATATTTCTTCAGAATGAAATGGGTGGCTGTACTGAGCACCTGCTCCAATGTGGAAAGCTTATCTGACACAAAAGAGGATACCTCCCGCAGGGTCTTCCCCTCCAAAATGATCATCAGATCATAGCCGCCAGACATCAGGTACACACTCTGAACCTCTGGATACTGATAAATGCGCTCCGCAATACTGTCAAAGCCCTGTCCTCTCTGGGGTGTGACACGCACCTCGATCAATGCGGAGACTTTTTCCTTGGAGGTCTTCTCCCAGTCAATCATAGTATGGTATCCACAGATGATCCCCTCTGCTTCCAGGGCTGCCAACTCATTGGCCACCACTACCTCCTCTACTCCCAGGAGGATTGCCAGTTCCTTTAAGTCGATCCGGCCGTTTTTTTCCATCAATGCCAATAATTCTTCTCTCATTTACTTTCCCTCTCTTTTCTTGTAATCTGATAGATTCCATCCCTCTTTGGTCTGTCCAGATAGCGGATTTCCTCTCCGTTTGTCAAAATACGGTCCTTCCCCTCTGTAAGCTGTCCTATGGCCACAGCGGGAATCCCTGCTTCTTTCAATGCTTTCACAAGTCCCTGCCCATCCCATGCAGTCATGATAAGACACCCACCGGAAAGCAGTTCATAGGGATTGATGCCACAGCACTCGCATACCTCCACAGTCTCCTGGCGCAGGGGAAGCTTTCGCAGATCTGCCATCAGTCCCATTCCAGCCCCCTCCACCAGCTCCCAGAGAGCTCCTAGGATGCCTCCCTCAGAGGCATCATGCATGGCACAGACGCCAAACCTTATGGCTACCTCTGCCTCCGGTACCACGGACAGATACCGTTTAAAGCCTGCCGCCTCCTCCACCAGCCAGGCTGGATAGCGCTCTAAAAGTCTCTCCCTGTAGCGCTCTGCCATGTGTGCTGTGCCCTGCAAGCCAATCCATTTGCTTAAGATCACATCCTGTCCTGGGGCCGCTGCTTTTACAGTGTGATCTTCCCCCTCTATGCCTATGCCATAGGCTGTCACTGTGGCCAAAGGCGCGGATACCGCGGCAGTGAGCCTGGTCTGTCCTCCGGCAAGCTCTATGGACAATTCCTGGCATTTCTCCTGGGCCTGGGCCATCAGTGCCCGGATTTGTTCCTCCTCCAGGGCCTGTGGCAAAAACAGTGCAGGCATTACCGCCACCGCCCGGGCACCTCCCGCAGCCAAATTGTTGGTGCATTTCACAATCAGCTCTGCCAGGCTCATCCCTGCCTCTTCCTGGGGCACCTCCCCCTGAGCTATCCGCAACACCGCCTCCTGTACACAAACCACCCCAGTTTTCCCCTCACAGGGCGAAAAGATGGCGCAGTCCTTCCCGATACCTGCGCCACTTAACACTTCCTCTCTTTTTGTTCGAATCTGTCCCAAGACAGAACGCTTCATGACATTTTCAGGTAATTTCCCTATTTTTTTCCCTGATTGTCCGGCCAGGGCGCCGTGTCCTGTCTGACCATAGCCCCCGGTGCTCATTGGGCTCCTGCTGCCGGATCCGCTGGGGGATTTGCCGCTGGATCTGCTGCCGGATCTGGCGGTGGCGGGAACATGGCTGCAAGCACTCCTTTTACCTGTTCGATACTGCCAGAAGCCACAGCCGCCATAATCTGCTCTTTCGCAACTGGATCCTCTGTGGCAACACCCACCGTGGCACTTTTGGGAACCATCCGATAGCTGCTACTGTTTATCTTTGTGCGGCTTACCTCTTCGCCGCCCTCTGTGACCACCTTCCACAGCTCTGCACTATAGCCTATATGGACACTGTCATTGCTTACGATATAGCCTATGGGCTGTCCTTCATCTACAGTAATGTCGTCAGTAACAGGATTGATGACCTGCAGGATCTCACTTTCATACCGGACCTCCCGCCCAGGATCTCTGGTCTCCACGCCATAGATGGTAAAGGTAAGCTTCTTGTTCTCTGTATAACCTTCGATGTAAATAGGGCTATCCAGGTTGTTCACAAATCTGAAATCCTTGTTGGCACTCTCCGCAATGGCCGCATCCGCCGAGGGCTCTACATAGCTCACAATCATAGAATGGTTATGGCGCTCCGTCACCTCCAGCTCTGACAGCAGAACGGTGTTGTACAATGTGGTAGATACCTGGCAGATACCGCCGCCCATGCTGTCTACCACCTGATTATTCATAAAGGAGCCAGCCATATAGTATCCGTTCTCCTCTGTAAAGGGTGCCACATGCTCATAAGTGGAGAATTCATCCCCGGGATACAGAACCGTGCCATTGATAAGCTCGCAGCCGTTGGCTATGTTTTCACTTCTGTTAAAATTTGAAGAGCTGTAGGATGTGGTAAAGGTGCCCAGCACATCCTTTACCTTTGCCAGCTCCTCGGCACTTCCTCTGGGCTGTGTCACATTTACCACCAATTGGATGCTGCAGGGCTTGCCATCCCAATCATGGGTCAGAAATTCGTTCACCTTGTCAAAGGAAGCCTCCACGTCCAGCTCATAGCCTGTGTTGCCGCCTATCACTTGGAATTCCCCGTCCTCACGGATCAACGAGGCGTCCACTGCTTTCACATCGTACTGTGCGCATTCCTCCAGCAAAATATCAGTAAGCCCCTGCATGTCAAAGGAAAACTCCAGGGGGTAAATCAGATTCTCCCTCTGCAGATCCTTTAATATTTTGTAGCGCTCAATCACATTTCCTTGAGTCCCTACCTCCAGCGCCTCTGTGATAACCTCTCTGTTGGCCCACATGACCCCCAAATCCCCGGCTGCTATAGATACTTTTGTATCCTGGGCGGCCAGCAGCGTAATTTCCACATTCTGTAGTTCCTCCACATAGGCTTCCACCGCCTGGGTTGCCTCTTTTGCATTAAGCCCAGACAGATCCACATCACCTGCAAAAATTCCTTTTTTGATAAGGCTCCCCTCTTTTGCTGACGTCCTCATTGCCGGCATTAGCATGCAGGCCAGCACAAGAGCACAAAGGCACCCTCTTCTCATCCATTTTCCCATTCTGTCCTTCCTCCCCTTCTAAAAGCGCAGTACAATCCCTGCCATACTCTATTGAATTAATATATCAAATATGTTACAGTGGAAGCAATCATGGCGATCACTAGCAAGATAACAATTATGGCTGAAATGCGCTGGTTTCTTTTTTTATTATGCATATTGAACATAGCTGCTCCTGACTGCCAAAGAAAATTGATCCCCTCCGGCAAATACTATCTTATGAAAGGATATTATATATGAATATCGGTTTTTTGGCAAGTTTTATTACCTTTTCTCTGTTGGTTTACTATAATATCAGGAAACAAAAGAGAAGAGGTCGCAGGCAGGAAGAAGAATTCTGGGCCAGGGAATCCGCGGCAAACTCTGTCCGCAGGAAGCCCCTGGACGGCCTGCCCTATATCAAGATTCCTCTGGAAAGCTTTCCCACCCATCTGCAAAACGACAACACTGAGGTCCTGGAATGCATTGACATCATGGAATCCCTTTCGGACCAGAAGATTGTCAATCTCACAGGCTGGACCAACACAGATTTAAAGCTGGAGTATGGCACAGCTAATATTACAGTGCTGTCTGAATATGATCAAAACTATACCCTGTTAGTCCGCACATTGCAGAAATGGGCGGATCTCCTCATCCAGGCAGGCTATCAGGAGGAGGCCGCCATCCTCATGAAGTTTGCGGTCAGCACAGGCACAGACGTGAGCCGCACTTATGATCAGCTGGGACAGTATTGGGCCCAGAAAAAGGAGTGGGGGCAAATTGAGGAGCTGCTTCACAGGGCCCAGGGGCTTCGCTCTGCCAATCGGGATGCCATTCTGCGCCACTTGAAAGGCCTTCTCCCCTGAGCGGATGGCAGGTATCCTATCTGTATTGTATGCGCTGTTGCCCAGCTTCTTTCCCTTTGGGCAAAATCACTTGCACAGTTGCCTCCCAGGTCAGGGGATTGCGATTCCTGTAGTCGAACAGGACATAGGTATCCTGGGCGCATTTTCTCTCTGGATGTCCATAGCAGTCTGCCATCCGGGCCTCATCCCACACAGGATAGGCAAAGGCCTCCAAATGAGTCATCTTGCTCATTTGTTTCCAATCATACTCCCTGTAATCGGGGAGATAGCACCTCTCCTGCTGTTCCTTTTGGTAGAACTCTCTCACAGTCTCTCTGCTGCCCTCCTGGCTCTTGGCAAAGTCAGGCCTGCTCTTTAGATTCTCCCGCAAATACATATCGTAGGTCAAAAGCTCCCGGTAAATTTCTTCCTGGGCTCCATCATACTGGAGCGCAAATGAAAGCAAGGCATCATACCGGTGGCTCCGGGCTGGACTAGCTGTAAAAAAGCCCTTTTCTTCATAGAAGTCCGCCAGGCTCTGGTACAGCGTAAATGGGGTGGAAAATGCCTTTTCCAGAAAGGATAGAGTATGGGTAAACTGGCCGCTGTTATAGTAGATCTCCACCATCTCTTCCACGCGTTTCAGCTCCAGCACCTCCCCGTAGGACAGCCACTTTGTGTACAACACCTCATAGGGAGGCTGCTCTAAATAGCGGATGCCGTACTCCTGCGCCCTCTCCCACATTTCAGAGCCCTTTAGTACCTTTAAAAAGCCCAGCTGTAGCTGGTGGGGGCTCATCCGGTAGACCCGGTTGAAGGATGCCCCGAAGCTTTCATAATCCTCGTAGGGCAGCCCGGCTATCAGATCCAGGTGCAAATGCACATTGCCGCCCTGGCGGATTGCCTTTACGGTCCTCTCCAGGCGCTCCACGTCCATGACCCGGTGAATTGCCTGCAAGGTCTCCGAATTCACAGACTGGACGCCAATTTCCAGCTGGGCAAGCCCAGGCCGAAAGCGGCTTAGCAGCTCTATCTCATCCTGCCTCAGAAGATCTGCAGTGATCTCAAAGTGAAAATTTGTGACACCATTGTCATGTTCCAGCAGATAAGTCCAGACCGCCATGGTGTGCGCATGGCTGCAGTTAAAGGTGCGATCTATGAATTTCACCTGTCTTACCTTATGATCCAGGAAAAATTGCAGTTCCTTTTTTACCATATTGATATCCCGTATCCTCACCTGTTTGTCAATGGAGGACAGGCAATAGCTGCATCGAAAGGGACAGCCGCGGCTGGTTTCGTAATACAGGATTCTATTGTCAAAAGGTGTCAAATCCTCATAAAGGAAGGGGACCTGGCTTAAATCCGTCAGGGCCCGGTAGGGAGTATAGCCTGTGGGCAGGCACAGGCCGGGGATGTTTTCCAGTCCGCTGCCTTCGGCCTTTCCTGTGGCGTCCTCCTGCTCATTCCCTGCAGGCTGTTTCGCTTCCGCCTCACCGGACACATAATATGTAAGAAGCTGCCGAAACGTCTCCTCACCCTCGCCCACCATGATACCGGTCAGCTGTGGATATTCTTTTAAAATGACATCTGCGTCATAAGACACCTCCGGTCCGCCCAGCCAAAGCTTCGCGTCCGGCAAAAGCTTTGGTATCTCCCCCAGAAGCTCCCTCACCAGCCGCCAATTCCAAATATAGCAGGAAAAGCCAATGGCATCCGGCTTCCTGCCATAAATACACCTAAGTATCTGGTCCATGGGCTGGTTGATGGTATACTCCGCCAGTTCCACATGGGTCCCCAGCTCTTCGCCTGCGTAAGCCCGCAGGCTGTAGATTGCGGGATTGGAATGGATATATTTGGCATTCACTGCCACCAGCAAAAATTGAAACATACCTGCTCACTCTCCCATCCACTATCTTCCACCGGCATTTTGATCCCTTTCCCATCACAGGTCAAAGCGCTCCACCAGCTTCTCCCACTCCGCTTCCGGCACCTGAGGCACAGAGGCAAGCCCCAGCTCCTTTGCCCTGGCCTCCATGGCCACAATGCATTTGAAGAAATAGTTCACACCTGTCAGCAGGCTTTTCTTGATGGCCTTATTCAGGGTCATGCCAGTTTCTGCTACACCACTGTCTTCAAAGTCCCGCAGGTAGGACTCCAGATCATAGGAAATGGAGAGGAACTCCGGCTCCCACCGCTCTTTCGTCCCCGTCAGCAGGGCAAATTGCCCATGCCGGCCCACCCCGTCTACTGCAAAGCCCAGAGAGCCTGGATTGATATAGGTCTTGCCATGGCTTTCGTAGATCTCCTGGTGATGGCTGTGCCCTCCCAGCAGATAGGGGTAATGCAGCTCCTCCATGACCTTTTCCCGCAGGCCTTCCTCTTCATACATGTTTCCCCGTACCCGTCCCGGCGTGCCATGGCACAGATACAGCGCAGGACAGTCTTCCAGCAGCAGCGCGCTCTCTGTGGGAAGGGAGGCAAAAAGTGCCAGATCTGTCTGGGTGATATGCTGTAAGGTATAAAACAATGTGCCGTTGGCGGAGGAGGGCTTCCAGCCCTGTCTGTTATCTACATTGTCCAGCAGATAATCTTCCCTGTTGCCACGCAGCATGTAGCATGTATAGCTGTCCCGCATCTCATACAGAAGCGCCATGGTCCGCTCTGGATAGGGGCTGTCCGTCACATAGTCCCCCAGGCAGATAATGCCGTCCACCGTGTGCTCCTCAATATATTTCAAAAAGGCCTCCAGAGCCTTGTAATTTCCATGGATATCGCTGATCACCGCGATTTTTATCATAACTGAAATCTCCTTTATTTTATATGCCTTCCTCCCGCAGAATCTCCTCCGCCAGGAGCTTTGCATGGAAATAGTAATAATCGAAGATCTGGTCCCTGGCCTGAGAGCTGTCCAGCAAGTCACTTTCTATGAACTCCACATACTCGTTCAGCACCGCCAGGCGGATGTCTGCCAGGTATCGCTCATAAGCAGGCTTATGCTCCAAAAGCTGGTAAGTGCTGTTCACAAACAATTCCTTCTGCTCTCTGGTCATATAAAAGGGAAAGGTGTGCCTGTCTAAAGTACCATGGGCAATCATCCTTGCAATGTCCAGAGAATAGGGCATAATGCCCCCAAAGGCCCAGTCTATCAGAGTCACTTTTTTGTCCTGATAGATAGCGTTAAATTGGAGAAAGTCCCCATTGGAAAGGGTCCTGGGGCAGGTAAGCTGGCGCTGCAGGAAGCAGTCATAGGCGGCCTTTAGCCCGGGCTCCTCCTGCAGGCACTGGGCCCTTTTCTGGATTCTGGCCCAGTAGCGGGCAAAGCGGTCATCCTGCTTTTTTGTGACAAATTCTTCCTCATTCTCCTGCCAGTACCGATTTGCTATGCGGCTTATGCTCTGGGCACAAGCCACCGCCATGTCCCATGTATATTCCCGCAGATCCATTCCCTCCACATATTCTATGAGAATCCATTGCTTTCCACCCCATTTCGCGCTTCCAAAGTAAGCCGGTGCCGGAAGCCCCTGGCCCTCCAGGAAATGCTCATAGATGGCGATCTCTGCCTCATCGGATTTTTTCAGGACATAGGAGCTGCCTCCTGTTGTAATTTTATATACATTGTAGCGGTTGATTTCGCCCTCGCTGTCATCGCAGAACTGCTCTACCAGGAAGTTCTCCTGGGCTGGCTCTGGATTGTCCGGGCACAAAATTTGGTTTACAAGCTGTCCGAAGGGAAGCTTTCCTGATATGACTTTTTCTGTATACAATCCACGCATGGTGTTTTCCCTCCTCCGAGTTCAGATTTCCACAGGCTTGATGGGCAAAGACTATCCTATTTCTTCCCAGACATACCTCAAATATGCCTGCTCCAGAAGCTTGAAGTCGCAACTATTCACCACTAGCCCCGGATTTTTCCCCAAAAGCACTCGCTTATATGGTTTGCCGCTGTTATCAGAAAATTGTCAGGTTTCTGCTGTTTATAAGACGTAACCGGCACATAATAATGTATGTCACTAATTTGCAGAACCACACCACATAGAAATTTAGATTTGCGCTGATTACCATATTCCATATTGGGAACGCGGCTGAATCCTCGTTTCTCTTTCTCTGTATTTTGCAGAAATTCCACATACTTTAAATCAACTGTATAAAAGTTTAGTTTATCCATAATCGCCTCTCCAAATTTCCTTTGGACACTTGTATGCGTATAGGAAAAGGGACGATATGCATCGCCCCTTCCGCCCATTACAACCACCGTCAAGGCCGTGGTGCACCTTCCATAAATAATCTGCTCTCAAAGCGGCAGGGCGCTTTCCATAAATAATCTGCTCTCAAAGCGGCAGGGCGCTTTTCAGGTGAGTATTGCTACTCTTATCTATTATTATATACAAAAGCCAAAAGTATGTCAAAGAGTTTTTACCAATTTTTCACCACTGTCAGGCACTCTCCTGCACTGCCTGCAAGCGCCTGCTCATATAATACGCTCTGCCTTTGGCCTGCCTCCGGTATAGAGAACATCCGAAGGCAGCCGCCTGCCCGGGCCTGCAGGAGCACTTCTATTTCCAGGCCCTGGGCAGTGACTCTCACCTGGCGAAGATACCCGCCTGTTACCTCCAGCTTCCATCTGCCGGGGACATGATACATGCGCATAGAAAGCCCATCTCTGGGAAGGAGCACTTCTGTCCCTTCCTCCGACACAATGTCACAGCCCAGGCCGATTCTCCCCAAAACAGTATGATCCATAATGATCGAGCAGGCGCTGCGCAGTGCTCCGAAATAGCCGATGCCAGCCTCCCCGGACAGGGTAACGCAGCCCCGGGACAGAGGCATGTCAGCTTTTTCTCCGCTTTCGCTTATGTGAGCTGGCTCCAGGTCCGTTTCATTGATTCGGGAAGCGATGGTGATCCAGCCTGTGGCTCCTGCGTTCTCCGGCTCCCCATTCCAATATCCGCCAGAATTGTACAAAAGCCATCCCGAAAGATAAGAGCCGTAAAAGGACAGAATCCAGTCCTGATCTAGATGGCCCTCATCCAGGCAAAAGTCCAGGATGGGCCAAGCCCCCAGCTGGGTCATATAGCTGCTGTTCCAGCTTGTATCTCCGCCACCCCGCAGGTCCGTATTGTATAAAAACCACACAGGCTGTTTGCCTCTGTTGGCGAAGGAGGCCCTGGCCGCAGAGCCCATTACATGCTGATCTCCCATCCGTTTTCCATAGGCGTAAACTGCCTCGAAGGCAGTGGAATCATAGGGCATCTCAGAGCCGAAGGGATACTCCTTCCCGGCAAAATACTGGGCCTTTTTATCCATGATTTCACTGATCTCCTGGGCCTCCTGGACAAATCCCTCCGCTTCCAGCTCCTTTGCCAGGCACAGAGGCAGGGTCATCTCCCCCATATTTCCGAATTCCCAGGCACCTACTCCTCTGGGATACATCCAGTAGTGGAACATGGCTTTCGTATACTCATATGCCATTTTCAGATATTCCGCGGCCTCCCTGAAAATTGGAATCTGATATTGCTTTTTGATAAGATACATATTGCGCATAATATTAATTACATGAATGTAGTTATATGCTCTCCACACATCATCAGCACCGTTTCCAGCCCAGGGTTCGAACATGGTATACCAGGGCACCATCCTGTGTACCCGCCAACCGGGCTGCTCCGTGAGCCTGTCTATCAGGAAATCCTCCACAAAGTCATGCAGCGTCTGCAATTCCTTTTCCACCGGCCTGTATACATTCTTCTCCGACAAAAACAGGCCGCTGGCCAGGCCTGGGTCATCGCTGCCCCCGCGCCACCAGTCCTCTCTGTAGGGGTTAAAGGCAGCATTGATCCTCCTTTTGTTCCCCATGTCCCACATAAGCAGCCCATGATAACAGGGATCTGCTTTGTCCTGTTCCAGATGGTGGCTGGCGATAAATGCTGCATGACTGTCGATGATATTTTGGGGTGCCTCAATTCCAAAAAAGCAATAGTATGCGGAATTTCCCTGGTTTTTCACTCTCACATACCGCCTGCCCCAGGCACCAAACTGCACTCCAGTCACACGCCATCCATTTTTGACCGCAGTGTCTACTATTCTATCTTCAGGAGCACAAAGCTCCACCTGAGCATCCACAGGTTGGGTCATAAGGTAGAAAATATTTTCTATAGGCCCCACCATGCCAGGCACGGCTTTCAAGACTGTCAGGGACTGCGCTGTCAGCGCCTGGGATATCTGCCTTTCGCTTTCCAGAAATACAAGCGCCACCTGAAACACAGCGCTCTCTCCCGGCTTTAGGAGGGTTTCATTTCCCTTGCCGCCATACACAGGTTCTTTTGCCACCAAATGTACTCGCACCAGCCCCTCATATGCAGACCCTTCCCCAAATCTACCGCTAAATAGCCCATCCCCCTCTTCCTTTGTCAAGTCCAAAAAGGCGCTGTCCCCCAGCGGCATCATTAACAGAACCGGGCTGTTCCCACTGGATTTCTCCCAGTAAAGGTAGGAAGAGTGACCTGTGATACAGGAGTGGCGCATGGCACAGCGATCGTATTTAAAGGTGTCATCATTTCTAAAATACTGGTTCATCAGCAGCGGGAGATTTAGATTTTTAAGCAAGATGTCCTCTTTGCTCTGGTTTTTCAGGGTGATTGTCCAGGAGAGTATATCCTCCTGAAAGGCAAACTCCATGTCCAGGGACAGGCCCAAAGTCATGTTCCCGCACCGAATTTCAGGGCAGGTGAGATGGATCCCAGTCTGACTCCTATCAGTCTGTATTGTCTGAAACTGGCAATTTCTCCGCACATCTCCCCACCGAAAGGAAATTTCCTTGCCCCCTGTCACAACGGTTCCCTCCACACAGCCTAGCCACTTTCCATCCTCCACATCGTATTCCAGGAATTCCTCTGGCGTCAGCACGAATTCTGTCTGATATCCGTCCAGCCTGGAGGTCAGCGAGATAATGCCACCTCGCTCTTTGTCATAGAAAACTCTCATCCCTTTGCTTTCCATATTGTATGATTCTCTCTTTCCATTTTTATACTTATTGCACTAACCCTTCACAGATCCCACCATAACGCCCTTTGTAAAGAACTTTTGCACGAAAGGATAGGCCACGATCACCGGAATGGCGGTGAGTATCATAGCGGACAGTTCTATAGTCTTTGATGTGGCTTCCCCGCTGCCCATGGCAGAATTAATCAGCTTAGCCACTGACTGGTTGGCCTGCATGACCGTTGCCGCCAGCTGCTCTGCCGCCTGACTGGATTTTACCAGCTTCAGGGTGTAATTTGCCAGCGTCTGTAGAGAATTGTCCTGGGTGTAAAACAATGTCGTTCCGTAGTCATTCCATACACCACAGGCTGTGAATACCCCCAGAGCTGTAATAACCGGTTTCGACAGAGGGAATACAATGGAAAAGAAAATCCGGAATTCATTGGCACCATCCAGCTTGGCAGATTCAAACAACGAGTCTGGGATAGCCTTAAAATTAGAATTATAGATAATAACATTGTAAAAGCCACCGAACAGAGCCGGAATCACATAAACCCAGTAGGAATTGTACAGTCCCAGCCAGTTAAACAGCAAAAATGTAGAAATCACCCCACCGCTAAAATACATACTCACAAACCCTAGCGCTGTAAAGAACTTCTTGCCCTTTAAATAGGGTCTGGAAAATCCATAGGCAAACATCGCTGTCACCAGGGTTGACCCTATGGTGACCAGAATAGTCCTGGAACCTGTAATCCAAAGCGCCCTCAGGATCTCTGCATCTCCCAGAACCATCTTCCAACTGGCAAAGGTAAATTTCGCCGGCCACAGGAAAGAGTATCCTTTCGTAAGCTCATCGCCGAAATTCAGCGAATTAATCAGCGCAAACCAAATGGGATAAATCATAATCAGCATCACCAGCCACATCCCTACAGTATTAAAAACGTGAAAAATTCCTTTCTCCGATGGCTTTAATGTTCTCTCTATTTTTTTCATAATATGCCGCCTTTCCTGTCCTTAAAATAATCCAGTATCTGTCAGCTTATTGGACACCTTGTTGGCACCGCACAAAAGCACCAACGCCAGCACAGATTTCGCCAGGCCTACTGCCGTGGCCATGCCAAACTGTAGCTGTCTGAGACCATATTCATAGATGTAGGTATCGATAACCTGGCTGGTGGAAATGTTCAGCGAGTTCTGGAATACGTATATCTGGGTAAAGTTGTTGTTCAGCATGCCGCTGATGGCGAAGATTACCATGATCATAATGGTAGTCTTTATGCTGGGTATTGTAATATACCACATCCGCTTAAAGCGGCCAGCGCCGTCTATCATGGCTGCTTCATAAAGCTCCTGATCCACCCCTGCAATAGCCGCTATATACAAAATTGCGCCCCAGCCCAGCTCTTTCAGCAGGGAAGTGACAGCTGTAATCCACCAGAAATACTTAGGCTCTGCCAGAAATCCCACAGGAGAATCCACCAGGCCCATATTCATCAAAATGGAATTGACCAGTCCATTGTCTGTGCTGAGCAATGTCATGAAAAGTCCACCAAACACAACCCAGGACAGGAAATGGGGCATATAGGTGACAGTCTGAATCAGTGTCTTGAATTTACTGTTCAGCACCTCGTTAAGCATTAGGGCAAAGAAAAGAGTCACTGGAATGCTCAGCAGGTTGTTTAACAGATTGATGCCTAACGTATTCCTCAGCATAGGTAGAAAATCATAATTGCGAAAGAGGATCTTGAAATTCTTAAAATTGTTCCAGGGACTGGTAAAAATTCCTGCCACTCCACTGACAGGTCTGTAGTCTTCAAAGGCAATAAGCAGCCCGAACAGGGGAATAATGGAAAACAGAATGACTAGAATCGTGCCTGGTGCCATCATGGCGTACAGCTCCAGCTGTGTCTTTCTGTTCATTCCGTATTGGTAGATGCGCTTCTTTTTGGTCTTCATATGCCTCTCTCCCTGATGCTGCCTTGCAGCATCTCAGTATAAAAAAACGTTTCGCTGTTCCCTTTATAAAAGGAACTGGAATCTCGCAAAATAGATAGAATTCCAGTTCCTGCTTGTTGTAGACACTCTGTACCTATTTCTCTCACAGGCCTGAAGCCTGCCTATCTAAAACCGTCAGCCCAAACCGATATAACCATTATCCGGCTTTGTCAATGTTTGTCTTTATTGGCGTTGGTCAGTGACTCTCCGCGGCTTTCACATTTTTCCTTGTACCAGGCATCATAAGTGGCATTTACCTCAGCAATATCCAGTGTATTCAGCTGCTCCAACAGCTTATTGTACTCTGCTTCAAAGGAAGCGTCATCCTTAGTCATCACAATGGTAGAAATCTGTCCCACCAAATAATTGTCAATCTGCGCCTTTGCAATGCCTACATCGCTGGAGGGATCAATGAGTGTGCTGGGGAAAGCAATCAAGGCACTGTTAAACACCGTGGTCTCCTCCAATCTCCCCAGAGCTGTCTGGTTCAGCATTCCCAGGTAGTCTTCACTGCCTTCCTCAGGGGCCGGAATTACATGCTGTGTAAAGCTGGTATTGTGGAAAGGCCACCAGGCAGTCAGCCCAGTATTTACATAATCCAAAGTTCTTTTGTCTCCTTCGTCTGTCATAACAATACAGCCATTCTCATCCCGGTTGAAATCCTTTCCTTCGATTCCATAAATACACCATGTAAGTCCTTCTTCACTACTCATCCAGGAGAGCCACTTTGCAATCTTCTCCGGGTTCTTGCAGTCCTTGGAGATAAAGGTCTGGATCCATCCTGCTCCTGCCTCCGTATTTTTCGGCAGTACCGGCATGGTTCCCTCACTGGAGAGAATGGCGCCGGTGGAAGTCCATGTGGTGCCTGAATGGTCGGAATCCGCATTGGTATTGGCCTTGTTTCCAATAAAGCAAAGCACACGGCCACTAGTTATGTAGGATTTCACACCAGCATTGTCAATGGTAAACTGATTGGCATCCAGATAACCCTCCCGCACTAGCTTGTTCAGAAATGCCAGTGCGTGCTTTGATTCTGGTGCCTGAATCCAATCCTGATAATTGCCCTCATCATCAATGGGCATTGCGCCGAAAAAGTATTCCAATGTACGCAGCGTCGCCTCATGATACACATTGCCGTCTACCAAAATAGGAATGTAGCTTGCTCCGTCCACAGTCTTGTCAGATTCTTTCACTTTCTGGAAAGCCGCTAGGACTTGCTCCTCTGTCTTCAGATCTTCCACCTTCAGATCAAATTCCTGTAGCACAGTGTCATTCCAGAGAATGCCGTAGTTCTCGCCGTACTGGATGTCCCAGGTATAATACTCATCGCAGGCTGGGAAGATTTCTCTGGAGTCCGGGGAATTCAAATGGCTTGCAAAAGCATACCAGCCGCCATCGCGCTCAACCTGCAGCTCCTTTACATCCTCGGGATATCCCCCATTCAGCAGATGGGATTCCGGATCATACTGTGTCAGAAATTCCTGCAGATCCCAGACCTTTCCGGACTCCACTAGTTCCTTCATCGTATTGTTATCCGTAATGGATATAATGTCAGGCAACTCCCCATTGACAATCATCAGCGCCAGCTTGGTAGCCCCATCCTCCGCTGGAATATTCATCTCAAATTCCAGACCAGTGGCCTTGGTAATGCCGCCCATAATAGTATCTTGCGTAGTATCCCATTTGGTGGGAGGATTCCAGAAATTCACGTCTGAAAACCAGGTTACTTTGTCAATGTCTCCGTCTGCACCCGTTGTATCACCAGCCTCCTGGCCTTCTTCTGTATCCTGGCCAGTTGAGGTCCCGGAACTGCTGCCAGAGTCGCCCCCATTGCCACATCCGCCTAACATCATAATGGCAGACAAGCCCAACACTGTAATTTTTTTCCAATTTTTCATGCTATCCCTCCCTTCCTGGGAGTTAATATAGCATAGTGAATTTTG
>CANRZC010000006.1 GCA_947644185.1 uncultured Acetatifactor sp. | reverse complement strand
ACATAGGCCGCCGCATGGGCCTTGGGGAACATATATTTTATTTTCTTGCAGGAGGCAATATACCAGTCTGGCACATCCTTCTCCTTCATGGCAGTGATCCAATCATCCTTAAGCCCCTTTCCCTTGCGGACACTCTCCATGATGGTGAAAGCCAGGCTGGGCTCCACCCCCATCTGGATCAGATATATCATAATATCGTCTCGGGTACAGATAGCTGTGGAAATGGTAGCCGTACCGCTCATGATCAGATCTTTTGCATTCCCCAGCCACACATCTGTACCGTGAGACAGCCCAGAGATCCGCACCAGATCCGAGAATGCCTTGGGCTGGGCGTCAATTACCATCTGCATGGCGAAATCCGTACCGAACTCAGGAATTCCCAGAACCCCCAGCTTCGTACCCCCAATCTGATCCGGGGTAATCCCCAGGGCGTCCGTATTCTGAAACAGGCTCATCACATCCTGCCCGTCCAACGGAATGGTCAAAGGATCCACACCGGTGAGATCCTGCAGCATACGGATCATGGTGGGATCATCGTGTCCCAGAATGTCCAGCTTCAGCAGGTTGTGGTCAATAGAGTGATAGTCAAAATGGGTTGTGACAATATCCGTTGTCATGTCATTGGCAGGATGCTGCACCGGCGTAAAGGAATTGATATCCTGTCCAAAGGGCAGCACCACAATTCCCCCAGGATGCTGGCCTGTGCTGCGGCGAACCCCTGCCACCCCCATGGCCAACCTCTCCATCTCACTCTTTCTCCTGTGCCTTCCTCTTTCCTCAAAATAATTTTTCACATAGCCAAAGGCGGTTTTGTCCGCCAAAGTGGCGATAGTACCTGCCCGGAAGGTCTGTCCTGCCCCAAAGATAACCTCTGTGTACTTATGAGCCTTGGACTGATACTCACCGGAGAAATTTAAGTCAATGTCCGGTTCCTTGTCTCCTTTAAAGCCCAAAAAGGTCTCAAAGGGAATGTCAAAGCCGTCCTTGTGAAGCAGCTCCCCACAGTTGGGACAGATTTTGTCCGGCATGTCCACACCTGCCTTGCCCCCATAGGCCTTTACATCCTCTTCCTCAAAATCTACATAATGGCATTTGCTGCAGTAGTAGTGGGGGCTTAATGGGTTGATCTCTGTGATTCCCGCCATGGTAGCCACAAAGGAGCTCCCCACACTGCCTCTGGAGCCCACCAGATACCCGTCTTCTACAGATTTCCACACCAGCTTCTGAGCTATAATGTACATCACGGCAAATCCATTGGTGATAATGGAATGCAATTCTTTTTCCAGTCTGGCCTCCACGATTTTGGGCAGCTCTGGCCCATAGATCTC
Organism: uncultured Acetatifactor sp.; assembly: GCA_947644185.1. Taxonomy (GTDB): domain Bacteria; phylum Bacillota; class Clostridia; order Lachnospirales; family Lachnospiraceae; genus Acetatifactor. The sequence continues at coordinate 19,677 of CANRZC010000006.1, read as the reverse complement.
GTGAGCCTTGTCATAACAGATTTTGGTCAAGGTCTTGTCACTGTCCTCGATAACCGGAGCGCATTTGTCCGGCCGAACCGGCGCAATAACCTCTACCATGTCTGCAATCATATTTGTATTCTTTACCACAACTTCGTAAGCTTTGTCACTTCCCAAATAGGCGAAATCCTCCAGCATCTCTTCTGTGGTATGCAAAAACAGAGGTGCCTGTTCATCGGCGTCCTCAAACCCTCGGCCTGCCATAATGATGCGGCGGTATACCTCGTCCTCAGGATCCAAAAAGTGTACATCGCAGGTAGCCACTACGGGCTTGTGAAATTGTTCCCCCAGCTTCACCACCTGGCGGTTTACATTCTGGATATCCTCCATAGAATTGATATCCCGCATCCGCTCAGACGAAATCATGAATTTGTTGTTGCCTGTGGGCTGGATTTCCAGATAATCATAGAAATTCACCAGTCTGGCAATCTGCATATCGCTCTGGCCGTCCAAAAGAGCCCGGTAAAGCTCCCCGGCCTCACAGGCGCTGCCCAGAATCAATCCTTCCCGATACTTTTGGATCAGGCTCTTTGGAATCCTGGGATGCCTGTTATTGTAATAGGTCAGATGGGATTCGGATATCAGCCGATACAGGTTAATACGACCCAGATCATTCTTTGCCAGAATAATGGCATGGTAGGTGGGAAGCTTCTTTACCAGCTCCACACTGGCTGCCCCCAGCTCATTTAACTGCGCCAGCGTATGGATATCCTTCTCCTCCAGCATCTGGATAAGCTTCACAAATATCCACGCTGTGCATTCCGCGTCGTCCACTGCCCGGTGATGGTTCTCCAGAGAGATATTCAGCGTCTTTGCCACCGCGTCCAGGGTGTGCTTTGCCTGGTTTGGCAGCAGCACTCTGGCAATCCCCACGGTATCGATATAGGTGTGCTCCATGGGAAGGCTCTGTCTTCTGGCATTCTCCAGCATAAAGCTCATGTCAAAGCTGGCATTGTGAGCCACTAAAATGCATCCTTGACAGAATTCTAGAAACTTAGGCAACACCTCCTCAATCAAAGGAGCCTCCATAACCATATCATCTCGGATGTTTGTCAGTTTCTCTATCTCAAAGGGAATGGGGACCTGGGGATTTACAAAGGTAGAGAAACGCTCTGTCACCTGTCCCCCCTGTACCTTCACTGCGCCGATTTCGATAATCCGATTGTTTACAGGAGAAAATCCCGTGGTCTCAATGTCGAACACCACAAAGTCATCTGCCAGGGTCCCGCCCTTGTCTCCGGTGACTATTTCCTTCAAGTCATCCACCAGATAGGCCTCTACTCCATAGATAACCTTGAAGAATTCCTGCTTATCCGGTGGCTCCTTTCCCTCCTCCTTGCATTTCCCGCATTCTGCTTTCCATAAGTCCTGCCAGAGATGGTAGGCATCCGTAAATCCCTGGACCACGCCGTGGTCTGTGATGGCAATGGCCCGATGACCCCAGCTATAAGCCCGCTTTACAATATCCTTTGCCTCAGAGACACCGTCAAAATCGCTCATTTTCGTATGGCAGTGCAGCTCCACCCGCTTGTGAGCTGCTGTATCCGACCGGACTGTGACGAAATTAGATATTTTCTTGATGCCAACAAGGGAGCCTATGGCCACCTCATGATCAAATTTGTCCATGGTAGCCATGCCCTTTAGTTTCACAAAACCACCGGGCTTTAGACCTCCCAGAAGCTCCTTGACAAATTCTGTTTTCACAAACAGCTTTATGGATATGGTGTCTGTAAAATCTGTCACGTCAAACATGACTATGGTTCTCTCGTTTCTGATTTCACGGCTATCCGTCTTCAGAATTTTTCCCCGAATGGTCACATCTCCCATCTCGCCGATGATTTCATCGATAGGAATGGCCTCCTCGTCAAAATCCTTGCCGTAAATCACGTCGGGGTTATCAGACTGTTTTAAGGGGCGATCCCCTCTGCGGAACTCACCGCGCTTAAAGTCAGCTTTGCCCCGCAGGCCTCCTGCTGTCCCATTGCCTCCGCCATAGTCTCCTGGGCCACCGTTTCTGGAACCGATGCCGTTTCCTGCGCCGCCTTTCATACTGCCATTTTCGAACCCGGCATCCTTGCCCTCTCTCCTGATTCCGCTGCCCTTGCCGCTGGCGTCTCTTTTGCTGCCAATGCCTGTATGGCCATTTCCAGAGGTTTGTCCCCTTTCGCCAGCGCCTCCCAGACCAGCATCACCGCCTGTGGCATAACTGTCGCCATAAGCCTGTCCTGCCTGCCCATAGCCTGTGTCCCCAGCTTTGCCCCCTCTTGCCCGCAGAATAATTTCATTGACCCGCAGCTGAAGTCGCGTCTCATCGTCCGCAGAGAACCGATTGCCCTGGGCCTCTCTGTAGTCCACATCCACACAGGCCTTCAGACCACAGCGCTCCACAAGAATCTTCTCCAGGATCCGTACCAGCTCCTTTTCCTTGCTGCGATTCAGCACTGTGTCATCGATAGAAAGACAAATCCTTCCAGACTCCGGGTAGGAAATCTCCGCCGTGCGGAAGGCATTGTACTCCACATGGCTGTACTCTCGCAGCTCTGCCAGAATACTCTCCCTGTAGGCATCCATCAAATTCTCTGGGGTATACTGGGAGGAAAGCTCAAATCGCTCGAAAATGTGCACTGACAGAAGGGCATGGGGAAAAAGCTGGGCTTTGATTGCCTTTTCCGCTGCCCAAATGTCTTCTTTCAGTAATAATCTGGTGCTAAACAGATACACGGAAAGTCTGTCCTTCTGCTTTGTGGCGGACACCCGCTCTACTTGAGTCTGTTCCAGCTTATCGTGTAAGGTTCCCTTTAAATCCAGGGTGGGGAATACTTCAAAAAAAGGTTTTGCTTTCGTCGTCATTTCCAGTTATCTAACTCTTCCTTTAATGCATTTAACAGCTGCTCCTCAGGAACCTTCCGAAGGATTTCTCCTTTTTTGAACAAAAGGCCCTCACACTCTCCGCCTGCCACACCCAGATCCGCCTCCCTGGCCTCCCCAGGGCCGTTCACCCCACAGCCCATGACAGCCACCTTGATGTCCAGCGGATAATCCTCCACCAGCTTCTCCACCTTGCCTGCCAGACCGATGAGGTCAATTTTCGTTCTGCCACAGGTGGGACAGGAAACCACCTCTATGCCGCCCTTTCGAAGCCCCAGGGTACGCAGAATCAGCTTTGCCGTCTTAATCTCCTCTACCGGATCCCCTGTGAGAGATACCCGTATGGTATCGCCGATGCCCTGATGGAGAATCAGCCCCAGGCCAATGGAGGATTTGATATTGCCGCTCCACACAGTCCCTGCTTCTGTGATCCCTATGTGAAGGGGATAGTCCGTCTGCGCTGCCAGCAATTCATGTGCCCTCACGCACATCAGCACATCTGAGGATTTGATGCTGATGACTATATTCCCATAGTCGCATTCTTCTATCATTCTAACCTTGTCCTGAGCACTCTCCACAATGCCCTCTGCTGTCACACCGCCGTATTTTTCCAGCAGCCCTTTTTCCAGGGAACCGCTGTTGACTCCCACACGGATGGGGATATTGCGCTCCCTTGCTGCAGCTACCACCGCCTTTACCCTGTCCGGTCCGCCGATATTTCCAGGGTTGATACGGATTTTGTCAGCCCCGTTCTCTATGGCTGCAATGGCCATCTTATAGTCAAAGTGAATATCCGCTACCAGCGGAATATGTATCTGTCTCTTGATTTCGGCAAGGGCTTTTGCCGCCTCCATATCCGGTACGGTACAGCGCACGATCTCACAGCCTGCCCGCTCTAGGGCCAGAATCTGTGCTACTGTGGCAGACACGTCCTGTGTTCTGGTATTGGTCATGGACTGGATCAGTACCGGATTGCCACCCCCTATTTTTCTATCTCCTATCTGTATGACTTTGGTTTTCTCTCTGTGCATGGTAGTCTCCTCTTTATTCAAAGCTGTCTCTCGTTCCCTGCCTGCCGAAAGCACTCCAGCAGAGCTTTCGATACTCTCTAATATATACGAAACCACCCTAAAAAGCAACAGCAAAAACGCCTTCGGCCCCTCTCACCTCCTCTTACAGCAGAAATGCCCCGGGCTGACCTGTATGGCCATATTTTCCATACAGAGCTGCATCAGGCCCGTGATGATCTGCTTCTCTGAATATCTGTCTGAGAGCAGTTGTCGTATTTCTCCCGGAGACTTTGGCGTAAAGTCCAGCACACCGCAGATCTCAGCCAGCTCCTTTGGCAGACCTGCCGTCTGTTCCGGTTCCAAAAAGGAATTGGCTTTCTGCGTCACTCCCTTTTTCCCAGTCTCCCAGAGCTGCCAGATTTCCTCCAGAAAGCTCTCAGGGCTAAGTACCATATCCGCCCCCTGTTTCACCAGACGGTTACACCCGTCGCTGAGTCTGTCCGTCACCCGGCCAGGGACCACGTAAACCTCTCTGCCCTGTTCCAACGCCATATCCACCGTAATCAATGTGCCGCTCTTTACTCTGGCCTCCACCACCACTACCGCGTCAGCCAGGCCGCTGACAATACGGTTTCTGGGCGGAAAATTTTGCGGAAGGGCCTTGGTTCCCAAGGGATATGTGGACAGCACTGTGCCGGATTTTATCAACTTTTCGTAAAGTGCCCTGTTTTGGGCTGGATAGCAAATATCCACACCGGAGCCCAGCACCCCAATGGAATAGCCACCCACCTCTAATGCCGCCCCTTGGCTGATACCGTCAATGCCTCTGGCCATGCCGCTTATCACAGTCACACCGCCCCGACCCAGGGCTTCTCCCAGGGTCCTGGCCACATATCTTCCATACTCCGAGCACTCCCTGGCGCCAATGACAGCCACTGCCGGAGCATCCTCCACAGGCAACTTCCCCCGGATAAAGAAATAATATGGCGCATCCGGAATCCGCCTTAATCTATGGGGATACTCCTCATCTCCAACTGTCACCAGCCGGATCCCCTCTGCCTTCATTCTGCGATATTCTGCCTCCGGCTTCCACGCAGCAGTGTACCTGGCAAGACTCTCCACCTGTTTGGGGGACAATACCTGGCCCCATGTCTCCTTATCAGCCATATAAACCGCCTCCGGTCCACCACAGAGCTCTGACAGCTTATGCAGCTGTCTATTCCCCACATCCGGGAAATTGCACAGCCAGCAAGCATATATCTTCTCTCGTTCCTTCCACTCTTCCCGATTCATATCCGTCCTCCCTTCACACTAATGGCCCCAATACTCCATAGAGGGCCGATAGAATGACGCCTCCATCAAATGGGATACTCCAATTTCCCTCTCTCCCTCTATGTCCGCTATGGTTCTGGCCACGCGCAAGATACGGTGATAGGCCCTGGCAGAAAGCTGTAAAGAGGTGTACAGCTGTTCCATACAGTCCTGTTCTTTGGCTCCCAATCTGCAGTATTGTTCCAATTGGGAGACCTGGATGTCTCCGTTAAAACGATATGTAGTGCCCTGGAATCTAGCTTTTTGAATCTGCCTGGCCCGCTCTACTCGCCTGCGTATGTCCCTGCTGGACTCTCCTTTTCGCTTGCTTTTCAGGCTTTCATAGTCCACAGGCTGTAGCTCCACGCATAAATCCATTCGGTCCAGAATGGGCCCAGACACCTTCCCCATATACTTGCGCACCTGGGGTTCTGTGCAGCTGCAGCGCTCTGCGTCTGGATAATACCCGCAGGGGCAGGGATTCATAGCGCAGACCAGCATGAAATCACTGGGATAGGTCACATTTCCGTTCACACGGGAAATGGTCACCCGGTGCTCCTCCAGGGGCTGCCGCAGAGCATCCAGGGAAGCCCTCTGGAATTCTGGCAGCTCGTCCAAGAATAAGATACCTCTGTGGGACAATGAGATCATCCCTGGCTTTGGCACAGTGCTGCCACCTATCAGCGCAGCCTGGGAAATGGTGTGGTGAGGGCTTCGAAAGGGCCTATCTGTCACCAATGCCTGTCCCTCCTCCAAAAGTCCCGCCACGCTGACAATGGCTGTCACCTCCAGGCTTTCCTCCAGCGTCAGTGGCGGCAGAATGCCTGGAATCCTTCTGGCAATCATGGACTTACCTGCGCCAGGTGGTCCCACCATCAATAGATTGTGGAAACCTGCCGCCGCAATTTCTGAGGCACGTCTTGCTGTCTCCTGTCCGGTTACCTCGCTGAAATCAAGCTGCCCTTGGTTTTCAGAATCTGCGTGCTCCATCCTCGCAAAAAGACTGGCAGTATCTACGAAAACTGGAGGAAGCAGTTCATCCCGTTCCTCTTTGGCAGCCATCAAGAAATGCATAATCTCCAGGATATTCTCTGCTCCCCTGACGGTTATGCCAGGAATCACTGCTCCCTCTCTTTCATTGGCCTTTGGAACAATGCACTCCCGCATTCCCGCTGCGGCTGCAGCCCGAACGATGGGAAGCACCCCCTTTGCCTTTTTCAGCTCCCCATTTAGGCCCAGCTCTCCCAAAAACAGGCAGCCCTCCGCCCCACCGGCAGGAACCAATTCCATGGCTTCCAGCATCCCCACCGCAATGGGCAAGTCAAAGGCGGTTCCCTCCTTTTTTCTGTCTGCCGGCGACAGATTCACCGTAATACGGCAGGGCGGCAGGTGCAGGCCCACATTTTTCAGAGCCACCGACACTCGCTCTCTGGACTCCCGCACCTCCGTACTCAGGGAACCAACCATGAAAAAGGCCGGAAGTCCCTTTGCCATGTCCACCTCCACGGAGACCAGGTAGGCACAGACCCCGTGAAGCGCACCAGAAATAATTGCACTGTACATAAAATTGTAACCTCCTATGCCCACGAGCGGTAAAATTTGCCACTGAGTTATGGTACTTTCCGCTCGTGAGTCGGGTGATTTGGCAAACCATAGTAACTGTAAGTATAAATGGTAGGATGAATTTTGGCTCATTTGCCCATAGAAATCCGTGAAGTGTGAATACTGGGAAATGTTTTATCTGTTTCAATCCACACTGTGAGATGCCCCATTGCCAGTGTGCTATTGAAAATAGGAATTTATCTCTCCCCTTGGGTATCTGCAGACACCCAAGGGGCAGTTGATTTCATTAGAATAAATGCTGTACCATATCATAAAGTGCAGAAAATCTCTGTGCCCGAATGTGGTCACGTACCTTTTCTTCCGCCAGGAGAAGGTCAAAGGTGGCCTCTCTTCCATTTCCGTCAGGTGTGGGACAAAGCTGCTGGAATACCACTGCCTCCAGCGCCTGGGCTAGCCGTGTCCCCATACGCTCCTGTCTGTCGGAGGGAAGCATGTCCAGAAGATCCTCGATAGCATCCACCGCGCTGGTAGCATTGACTCCAGCAAGCACCAGATGCCCCATCTGCGCTGCTGTGATAGCTGCAATGACGCTCTCTGGATCACACAGCTGGCCTACCAGGATCACATCCGCATCTGCCCTGACAGCTCCATAGATTGCGTCCCCAAAGCCTGTGCCCTCCAGACCTATTTCGCGCTGATTGACCATGGATCTCTTAACAGGATGCAGATACTCTATGGGTTGCTCTAATGTGATAATAAGAGCCTCTCTGCTGTCATTTATTTTGTTGATAAGAGAGGATAGTGTAGTGGATCTGCCGCTTCCTGAAGGGCCTGCCACCAGCACCAATCCGCTCTCCCTCTGGTACAGCTGGGCCACAGGCTCCGGGATCCCCATTTCCTCTGGCAGGAGAATCTCTGCATCTATCAGACGAATGGCCAGCGCCACGCTGTCCTTCTGCTTATAGGCATTGGCTCTGCACCGCCCTCCTTGGGGCAGCGTAAAGGAAAACGTGTATTCCCCTCTCTCCTCAAGCTTATCGCGAAAGGGTTCTGGCATGATACCAATCAAGATATCCAACAGATCCGCAGGGGTTAGTCTGGAGCAATTCATAGAAAATAGCGCTCCACCCACCCGCATTTTGGGCGGTATTCCTGCTGCCAAATGTACGTCGCTTGCTCCTGCCTCTCTGGCACTGCAGATAATTTCATCGATTGCAGACATTGCACTCCCTCTCTTCCCCTTGTGCTCTTACTATTATATACACTTTTCCGACAAATGACAACTATTCTGAACAAATTTCGTTCTCCTATTTCACCAAAGTTGTAGCACCCTCATCCTACAGGCTTCTGGCCGCCTCCACAATCCAGCGGATCCGCTCCAGGTCAATGCCTGCGCCAATGGTACAGTCTCCGCCCGGCAATGGGTCTCAAAGCCTCTCCGCCATTGCCGCCAATACCCTGACCCTAATCTTAACGCAGCTCTGTCTGTGTCCTATACATCCGGGCATAAATCCCGTCCAGCGCCACTAGTTCCTCATGAGTCCCCTGCTCCGCTATCTTCCCATTTTCCAACAGAATAATCATATCCGAATCCCGAATGGTAGAGAGACGGTGGGCAATGATCACAGAAGTCCTGTTCTCGCAAATCTTCAACAGAGCACGCCGGATCTTCTGTTCTGTAACTGTATCTACAGAGCTGGTGGCCTCGTCTAAAATCAAGATCGGCGCATTGGCAAAAACTGCTCTGGCAATGGTCAATAGCTGTCGTTCTCCCTGGGATAGCTCCATCCCTCCATGTGCAAGGACGGTGTCATATCCTTCCGGCAGACGCTCTATAAAGCTGTCCGCCCCCACAATCCGCGCCGCCTCCTGCACCCTCTCCATGGAAGCCTCCGGATGTCCATAGCAAATATTATCTCGAACGGATGCAGCAAACAGCGCAGTGTCCTGCAGTACCACTCCAAATGCCTGTCGCAAATCTTCCATGGGATAATCCCGCAGATCCCTGCCGTCCAAAAGAATGCTCCCGGCTGACACATCATAAAACCTGGTCAGCAGGTTGATCAGGGTGGTCTTGCCGGAGCCAGTGGCACCCACTATTGCCGCCTGTGTGCCTGCTGGAATTTTCACAGAAACATCTCGCAGCACTGGCTGCCCTGGCACATAGCTAAACTCCACATGGCGCAGTTCAATCTCACCCAGAGGATGCCTCAGGGGAACCGCCCCTTCCCTGTCAGGAGGTTCCGGCTGCTCATCTAGTATCTCAAACACGCGCTCCGCCCCGGCCACAGCTGTCTGAAAATTATTGTAGATATTGGCAATTTCCACAAAGGGGCGGGTAAACTGGCGTACATAGAGCAGGAAGCTAGTGACTAGCCCAATATCGGAAATATTTCCGTTTACAAATAAAATCCCACAGAGCACCGACATTGCCACATACAGCAGATTGTTGATCACATTCATAAGGGGCATCAGATAGCCAGAACAGATAAGGGCTCTGATGGAAATGTCACACAGCCCCTCATTCTTCTCCCCGAACCCACGCTCCATCTCTTCCTCACGGCAGAATGCCTTGACCACAGCCATCCCCGAGACACTTTCTTCCACTTGCCCATTCAGCGCACCCAGCTTTTTTTGCTGTGCAGCAAAAAGCTTTCTGGTATGCTTTGTCACGGTTTTCGTCAGCAGGAAGATCAGCCCCACGCCAATAAGTGACACCATTGTCAGTAATGGATTTAAGGACAGCATCATCACAAAAATGCCTGTCACCGTAAAGCCGTAGGTCAAAAGCAGTGTCAGAGAATTGGAAATGGTGGTGCTGATATTGTCCACATCATTTGTCAGGCGGCTCATCAACTCGCCGTGCTGGTGTCTGTCGAAAAATGCCAAGGGCAGTGTCCGTATATGGGCAAAGAGAGTCCGCCGTATATGGTGGATCACGCGCTGTCCCATGGACGCCATAAAGAAAGCCTGCAAAAATCTGATGAGCCAGTCACTGAGATACAGTCCCGTCAAGCAGCAAAGCACCCAGATAACTGCATCCCCGCCGCTGATGGCAGCCACGGCTCTTCCTGTCACATAGGGAGAAAGAATCGACGCGCCGGAGGCAAAAGCGGATAGCAAAAGTATCCAGCCAAGTCCATTCCTCTGCCCTTTCGTCAGCCGCCAAAGTCTCCCCAGTGTCCCTTTCATATTCTTTGGCTTCACCACCACACTGCCCCGCCCAGGTCGAGATATCCCGTTTAGGTTTGTAGGCGGTGTTGCCTGATTTCTCTCAGCCATGATCTCCACCTCCAATCTGTGAATGGTAAATTTCCTGGTAGATTTTGCAGGATGCCATCAATTCTTCATGGGTTCCGTATCCCTGCACAAAGCCATTGTCCATACATAGAATCCGGTCTGTGCGCATCACCGTGGAAATCCGCTGACTGACCAGCAGTATTGTTGCCCTGCCCGCCATGTCCCGCAGTCCTTTCAGTACATCTGATTCTGTCTGTGCGTCCAAGGCACTGGTGCAGTCATCCAGAATCAGAATCCTGGGACTGCGCACCAAAGCCCGCGCGAGACTGAGGCGCTGTTTCTGTCCTCCTGAAAGGTTGACGCCTCCTTGTCCCAGCAGTGTATCATACCCCTGCTGACTTTCTTCGATAAAGGAAGCTGCACAGGCAATCTCTGCCACTCGGTACAGCTCCTGGTCCTCAGCCTGTTCACGTCCCCATCGCAGATTCTCCCGGATTGTTCCTGAAAACAGCAGTGCTTTCTGAGGCACCACAGCAATGGCTGTGCGCAACAGCCTGGTATCCACCTCTGTCACATCGCATCCGTCAATTAGCACTTTTCCCTTTGTGGCGTCATAAAACCGGGGAATCAGATTCACAAGCGTGGTCTTTCCAGAACCGGTGGAGCCGATGATCCCAATGGTTTCTCCGGCGTGTATCTGTATATTGATATCATGAAGCGCTTCCTTTTTCTGAGATGGCTCTCCTCCCTTGGCTGCCTCATTCCCTGGCAGCTCCCGCTTCCCTGAACCCCCATAGACAAAAGAAACATGCTCCAGACAGATGTCTCCTCTGATCTGGGGCCTCAGCGGATTTGCAGGCATTTGCTGCACTGGCTTTTCCGAAAGCACCTCTTTGATTCTTGCAGATGACGCCGTAGCCCTTACTGCCACATTTAAGGTATTGGAAATCATCCCCACAGCAAACAGCACTTGCGTCATGTAATTGACAGAGGCCATAAGTCCGCCGATCTCCCCGCTCCGACTACTGCCGGAAATCCACAGCAAAAGTACAACGCCGAAATTCACTGTCAGGCTGATCAGTGGCGAGAATACTGCCATTGTCCGCAGTGCTGCCGTGTTTGCACGGGCAAACTCCCGAGAAACCTCCTCAAATTTTTCCCCCTCCTTTTCCTCTGCATGAAATGCCTTCACCACCCGGACCGAAGTGAGAAACTCCCGTGTCATACCATTTAGCTGGTCCAGTCGCTTCTGCACTGTGCCAAACCTGGGATATCCAATGCGCATATTTCCAAAAATGAGAATCGATGCCACCACAAGGATCCCTGCCATCACTGGCGCCTGTCTGGGGGTCTGGATCAAAATCAGAATAATGGCGCCAATACAGGTAATGGGCGCTTTTACCATAATCCGCATAATCCCGTTGATAAATTCCTGCACCTGTACCACATCATTGGTAATGCGGGTAATGATAGAGGCCGGGCGCAGCCTGTCTATATTCTCCATGGAAAGGAGCTGTACATTATGGTACATATCACGGCGCAGCTCCTTTCCGATGGTCTGGGAGACACGGCTGGCAAAGCGGTTCCGCATAACCGCGCACACAGCCCCTGTCATGGCAATTCCCAGCATACACAGACCATAGAAAAGGATTTGTTTTATATCTGCATTTTTGATTCCCCTGTCTACAATCATGGACATAAACGCTGGCTGAAAAAGATCCGCCATGGCCTCCATGGTCAAGAAAAGGGTTGACATGAGAAAAATACCCAGGTGCTTTTTGATATAATGCAGAATCAGTTTCATATGCTTCCTCCTGGCGTCCATGAAAATCTACATTGCCTTCTATTATACATGTTTCTTTGATAACCTACAAGAAGATCACAGAAACTTTCGTAAATAGGACAGCCTGTTAGCGCTAAAAATTTGCCGCTTGTTTTATCCGGGAAAAAGAAGTAAAATGTTGCTGGTAAAAGGCCAATGGATTGAGAGCAGAAAGGAGGGGGCATAGCCATGTCAAACATTCTGATTGTGGAAGATGAAAAGGCCATGCAGGATATTATTGCGGATTATATGGGAAAGGGCGGGCATACCTGTTTCACCGCAGACGATGGTATAGATGCCCTGGTCATACTGAAAAACCATCCTATGGACTTGCTGATCCTGGATGTGTTGATGCCACATCTGGATGGTTTCTCTGTCTGTAAGCTGGCCCGGGAAATGGGCGATATGCCCATTATCATGCTCACCGCCAAAAGTGCGGAGGACGATAAGCTGAAAGGCTACGACTACGGCGCAGATGACTATATGACCAAGCCATTCAGCCCAAAAGTGCTGCTGGCAAAGGTGAACGCCCTGCTGCGCCGCTCCTCTCCCACTGCTGCCGGGGCCATTACTGCTGGGAAAATCATGCTCCAGCCTAACGCTCACAAGGTCTATCTGGACGGCCAGGAGATTGCCTTGACCCATAAGGAGTATGAATTGCTGGCCTTTCTGATGGCAAACCCCGGACAGGTTTTCAATCGTGAACAGCTTTTGAACCGTGTTTGGGGCTATGATTTCCAGGGGACGACCCGCACCGTAGACACCCACGTCAAGACTCTGCGGCAAAAACTGGGGAGCGAGGGCAGGCATATCGTCACGCTGATACACTCCGGTTATAAATTCGAGGTGACAACATGAGGGATGCATTTTCACTCCGTACTGTGCGGAAAAAGGTTTTGATGCTCTCCAAGCTGGCAGGACTTGCATTGATATTTTCTTATATCCTCTCCACCGGTCTGCCTGTCAGCAAGGACCTGTCTTTCCTGATTTGGATGGGTTTTGTGTTGCTGCTGGTCTTAGGCATTGACCTTTTTATGAGACGATTTATCACAAAACCCATAGCCAAGCTAAACGCCTCCGCAAAGCGTATGGCAAACCTGGACTTTTCCGCCCCCTGCGGCCTTGTTTCAACCGATGAATTCGGGGAGCTGTCCTCCAGCTTGAACACCATGGCTGAAAATCTCAGGCAGGCCCTAGCCCGTTTGGAAGACGCAAACACACAGCTGGAAAAAGATGTGGAAAAGGAAAGACTTCTGCTGGCCGAACGCAAGGAGCTGGTGGACAGCCTATCCCATGAAATGAAGACCCCGCTGGGTATCATCCGGGCCTATGCCGAGGGCTTCCAGGATGAAGCAGATGACATGAAAAAGCAAAAATATGCCCAAGTGATTATCTCCGAAGCGGAGCGTATGAATGGCCTGATCGTGACCCTGCTGGATTTGTCTGCACTGGAGAGCGGGGCCGCATCTCTAAGCATCACTCGGTTCGACTTTGTAGAGCTGGTGGAGACGGTGGCGGGGCGGCTTTTGGCGGACAGCCCGGATACTGATTTTGAACTGCAATATGAACTGCCTGAGCAACAGGTTTTCGTGCTGACAGACAGACGGCGCATGGAGCAGGTTTTGGACAATCTGATGGTCAACGCCAAGAAAAATGTACTTTCTGGCGGCGTTCTGCGGCTGGAGCTTACAGTGGACGGCGGGGCGTTACATTTTTCCATCTTTAATCAGGGCAGACCCATCCCTGAAAATGACCTGCCCAAAATATGGAAAAAGTTCTATCGGAACAGCAATGTGGGATACAGCGGTTCCGGGCTGGGGCTGTCCATTGTGGCACAAATCCTGTCCATGCAAAATTTGGCCTATGGCGCGGAGAACCTAGCAGACGGGGTACGCTTCTATTTCTCCATCCCTGTGGCGGAATAAACTGCATGGCGGTCTCGGGTATCATTTCACACGGATCTCACAGCCACCTCACACCAACTTCACACCACATCCCTAAACTCTCCTTATCACAAATTAAGGAGGGTTTTTTATGTTTTTAGGATTGCAATGGTACTGGTGGCTGGTAATTGTGGCGGTGCTGATTATCTCCATTCCTTTCAAGGTCAAGTTTATGAAGTGGTGGACTAAGCGTCAGCAGGAGCAGAAGAATGGGCAGCGCGGAAAGTGGGGTGATGACGAATGATCCAGGTGGAAAATCTGACGTTCTCTTACAGCAAAGACAAGCAGGCTCTCCACGGCCTGAATTTCACCGTGGAGGATGGGGAGATTTTTGGCTTCCTGGGGCCCAACGGCTCCGGAAAGTCCACGACCCAAAAAATTCTCACCGGGATTTTGAAAGGTCACGGCGGTAAAGTCTCCCTGTTTGGGCAGAACATCTCCAGCCTCCACGGACAGGAATTTTTTCAGAAAATCGGCGTCCTCTTTGAGTTTCCTTACCTGTACGCCAACTTAAGCGCCGTGGATAATCTGAACTATTTCGCCTCATTCTATCCCAGAGGGCAGCGGCGGGACGTGGGGGAACTGCTGGAGGCGCTGGAATTTAAGCAAGACTTTTTGAAAAAGCCGGTGTCCTCCTACTCCAAGGGCATGCGCCAGCGGGTGAGCATGGCCCGGGCGCTGGTGGGAAGTCCCCGGCTGCTGTTCCTGGACGAACCCACCAGCGGTCTGGATCCCTCCGGTGCAGTGCTGTTTCGAAGAATCATCGAGCAGGAGCGCAAAAAGGGAACAACCGTGTTTGTCACCACCCACAATATGGTAGATGCCGATCTCCTATGCGACCGGGTGGCGTTCATCTCCAATGGAAACATCGTCGCACTGGACACGCCCAAGCGGTTAAAGGAGAAGAACAGCAACCACCGGGTGGTGATCGACTATCTGTATCGGGGGCAGCCAGAGGCAAAAACCATTGAGGTTCCTGAGCTGGAAGCAGGTATTCCCTTTGCTCATGACCAGATCATTAGCATACACTCCCAGGAACCCACTCTGGAGGATATGTTCATCCAATACACGGGAAGGGGGCTGTCTTAATGGGAAAAGGCTTTTGCGCTCTATTCAAAAAAGATTGCCGGATGCTGGCATCGGGGAAGTTCTTCCTGATGGCAATCGGTTTTCTCATCCTCTACACAGCCTATGTAAATCTGGGTTATATCCGCTTTATGCAGATGGAACCCTACAATGTGTATCTGTATGACCCCATGGGTACCCAGAGTCTGAAATCCTCCATGGTGCAGACCCTTCCCTCCATGGAAGCCCTAGACACCGCTTTGCTCTCCGATGCCAATGGCATTGGGCTGGATGCCAGCACCGGGGAAGTGCGGGTGGTGCTTTACGCCGCCGCGGAACACATTGACCACCACCGGGCGGATTATGCCCTGTCTTTGCTGGAACCCTCCGCGGGGCATTCCCCGGAGGTGCTGGGCACAAATACCCCGGAGCAAAAAGCCCGGAGAGAGATTACCTGCGAACTGCTGTTTTTTGAGTTGGCTGCTGTGGGATTTTTGGGGATTGCCGCCGTGCTGTTCAAGGAAAAAGGGATGGGGGTCATCCGCGTTCACGCCATTCTGCCAGTACAAAAAGAGCTGTTTCTCCTGTCCAAGCTGGCGGTGTTCCTGCTCTCCGATCTGAGCTTCGGTGTGCTGCTTACTCTGCTGAACGTAGGGCCCCGGGAGGGAGCGGCAGTGTTGCCTGCTGTCCTGCTCCACACAGCCATCCTATCTCTGATGATGGCACTGGTAGGGTTACTCTGCGCCCTGCTGCTGAAAGACTTCCGGCAATTTACCCTTGCTTATCTGGTCATTGCCATTTTTGCCGCCACACCAGTATTTTTGTCCGCAAATACCTCGGTAAAGTTTGACTGGATTCATTATCACCCGTTCTATCACATCTACATGGGGTTGAAAAATGCCTATTTCGAAACGGCCATTTCGCCGCTCTATTATGTGTGCGCTGTGGGTATGATCCTGCTACTGTTCCTGGCGGTGGGGCTTGCGTTTCATCGGGAAATCAGAAAGGAGGGATAAGGCGTGAAAGGATTCATCTATCAACTGAAAAGCGTTCTGCGGGATAAATTCTGCCTGATGACGTTTCTGCTGCCCATCCTGGTGGCTGTGGCGCTGAACTTTATGGGTTCCATTGATATGTCCAGCTTAGGAGAACTCCACTTTGGCGTATTGGAAGACGAGCTGTCCCCGCAGACAATTACATGGCTGGAGCGGTACGGCCCGGTGACAGCCTACAAAACCCAGGAAGAACTGACCGCCGCCATCCAGGAGCCATCCACCAATGTTATCGGCGTAAGAGCGGAGGGGAACGGCCTCAGAACGGCCATTGCCGGGGATGAGCTGGCTATTTTTCAGCAGGCAGCGGCCACTCTCCCGGCCCTCTATGAACGGCGGGCGGCAGCGGGACAAGTACCAGTCCAGGTATTGGAGCGTCCGGACATTTTGGAAAGTCTGCAAGGCATTTTTATCCCTGCCGTGTTGATTGTCGCCATGTTTATGGGCTGTACCTTTAATGCCATGAACATCATTTCCGAAAAAGAAGACGGTGTGGCTTTTATCAATGAAATTCTGCCTATGACGCCTGGCCAGTACATTTTGCAGAAAGTTGCGGTGGGATTTGCCTTTGGAAGTGTATCTTCTATGGTAACAGCCTGCATCTGTTTCCGATTGTCCCTGCAGAATTTTGGATTTATGCTGGTGCTGATCGTTCTGTCGTCATTTGTGGCGGCCATGATTGGTCTGTTTATCGGAAAGCTCTCTGAGGGCCTGATGATTGGCGTGGTTTATATCAAGATTGTCATGCTGCTGTTTTTGGCCGTGCCTATTGTATGCGCTTTGATGGGGGTGAGCGGGCCGTTGGCGGCAGTTTGCAATATCGTTCCGTCCCAACCAGCCTTTGATGGCATTATGGCCCTGTCTGCCGGGAGCCTGGGAACGGCAGTAAAGGATGTTGCTATTCTCGGGGTTCACTGTATTACATGGTTTTCGCTGTACGTTCTGATTTCTACCCGGCGTAGAAGCAGGTAACGCAATCAGCAGAGAAGCGTCTGCCGAAGGGCTTTCAAAGCCAGCAAAAGGAGCAACAGGAGAGCTGCTGTCTGCAGGCCGCCCCTGTTGCTCCTTGCTCTTTACTACTCCTCAAACTTCTCCCGCAGCCTACCCCACATGCCTTTCAAAGGAAGTAAAACCCAGTATCTCCTCTATCTTCCACAAGGCTTTCTCACTTCCCCATTATGCCGCCTGCATCCTTTCTGTTGTCAAGAACAATGGGTGGATAACAGAATATCCGATGCGATGTCCTGCCGCAGGGCATGAATAGACTTGTCTAAATCCCTGTCACACAGCGCACGGTAAATCTCCATATGGGGAAAGGCATTCGCACTGGTGTCCAAGGTTCTTTGCTTTTTCCACCAATTCCTGGCGTAAACCCGTTTTTGCAGCTGCAGGCTCTCCGCCAGGAAGCGGTTCATGGTCTTGTCTTCCCCAAAGGAGGCCAAAAGCAGGTGGAATTCCTCATTGAATTTCAGCATTTTCCAGATGCTCATGTCCCTGTCCGCACAGGAGCGTTCAATCTGCGCCTTTACTTTCTCAAGGTGTTCTTTCTCTATCCGGTGAAAGTTCGCCCGCAGGGCTTCCGTCTCCAGGAGCATGCGCATATTGACGATATCTCGTTCATCTTTCTCCGTCAGGCTTACCACCACATAGCCATAGCGGGGAATATTCTCCAGAACCCCTTCGCTGCACAGACGAATCAAAGCCTCCCGCACTGGCGCTTTGCTCACGCCAAAGTTCTCCATCAGCTTTCCCTCGTTCAGGACGATCTCATCCTGGGTGGCATTCTGGATGATCATTTCCAGAATGCTGTCATGTACTTTATCGGTGAGGGTTTCTTTTCTCTGTTTTGTCAGCTCCATGGAATACCTCCTGTCTGTGTTATCTCGCTTTCCCAGATTGGCACTGCTTCTATCATACCCTGTCACTTCGGGTACAGAGATAAGAGCCCCAGCTACAGGCTCCTGGCCGCCTCCAGAATCCAACGAATCCGCTCCAGATCAATGCTCGCGTCAATGGTGCAGTCCCCGCCCAGCATCAGTCCCCTCTTCCCGAAGCTTTTTATCAGTTGCCTGGTGTACTCCTGCAGCTCTTCCTTTGTGCCATTATAGATGATTCCCTCCCGGACAGTTCCGTCCCAATGGGTCTCAAAGCCTCCCAGCACGGTCTTCCCGCCAAAATAGGGACGTCCCTCCTCCAGGGAAACTCCCTCCACGAACACTGCCCAGTTCATTACCTTTGCCGGATAGTCTTTCCACAACTCCAATTGGTTTCCGTTGCCCGCCCAGCCGCACATATGGAGGATATTGTTCTCTGAAAAACGGTTGGCGTGCTCCAGCACATACAGATCACTAGGTGCAATCATCTCCCGGTACTCCTTTGGGCTAAACCTGTCGCGCTCGCCTCCCTGCACGCAATAATACACGCCATCGCACCCAGCCTCCGTGATCAGGCGCTGCGCCAGAAGCGCATTCGTCTCAGCTATGGCATCCAAAGCATGCATCAGGGCATGTCTGTCCTCTCTGATATGGGCCATAACATCCGCATCCTTCACCCCCAGGCTATCCGCACCAAACCGCAGGGAGGAAAATGGCGCGAACACATTATAGAAAACACAGCGTTCGCTGCCGATTGCTTTTACAATACTCTTTGCCCTCTCTACCTGTCCCCTGATGAAGGGATGATCTGCATCCAAAGGCTCTACCTTCCCCCAATCCTTTGCGCAGGCAATCTTCGGCAGCGGGAACGGGAAATAGCTGTCACACATGATCTTCACAAAATCCAGATCCGTCTCTTTGTAATAATTCAGATGAGCCTGTACACATGCCTCGCCGGACGCTTCCTCCCCCTGAAAGTGAAACCAAAATCCCGCTGGAACATGATCCACTTCTTTTCCCTCCATTGCCGATAGCACTCTGGTCCTTTTGTCCATGCTTTTCTCCTCCTTTTTTGATATCCGATTCCAGACTATTGGTTTTCCGCAAATCATATCTCTCATATGAATCATACGCTTAATATGATTAATGATATGATTTATAATCATACTACTTTTTAACCTTTTTTGCAAGCAAAAAGAGCAGGAAATCATTCCTGCTCAAACTTCTCCCGCAACTTCCCCAGCGCCTTCTTCTCAATCCGGCTCACATAGCTCCTTGATATCCCCAGCTTTGCCCCAATCTCGCTCTGGGTCACCTCGCCGTTTCCGTAGAGACCATAGCGCATAATCAAAATCTCCCTCTCCCTCTGTGTCAAGTTGCCATCCATTAGAACAAACAGTCTCTTGATATTTGCAGAGAGCTCCATACTCTCCACAATGTCTGGTTGGTTCTGCTCTATCACATCCACCAGATGAATTTCGTTTCCCTCTTTGTCCTGCCCGATAGGTTCAAACAGGGACACTTCTCTGGAAGTCTTCTTTTTTCCCCGCAAAAACATGAGTAGTTCATTTTCAATGCACCGACATGCATAGGTAGCAAGGCGTCCCTTTTTGTCGTCGAAGGTCCTGATGGCTTTAATCAGTCCAATACAGCCAATCGAGATGAAATCTTCTATATCCTCATCCGCATTCTGGTACTTTTTTGCAATATGGACGACCAGCCGCAGATTCCTCTCCACCAGAATCTTCTGCGCCTGCTCGGCCTCCTCAGGGGAACCATCCCGAAGCAGTCGGATATTCTCGGCCTCTTCCTCCTGAGTCAATGGTTTTTGAAAAGTCTCCAAGACAACCCCCATGGATTACTCTTAACATATCTTATGTGTCGGATGCA